>JALWMK010000103.1 GCA_027083925.1 Sedimenticola sp.
ATTTCTGAGTATCCAAGGGGAAGTGAAACTTGCCCGCGGAGATCGGGAGGCGGCCAGAACCGCCTTTTCCCGGGCGTTGGCGCAAGGCGTGAGCAACCCCTCTTTGATTCGCATGAAACTGATGGAACTGGGTGGATAGTCAATGAAATTATTGCTCCGATTGCCGCTGCTGTTGCTGCTCAGTGTAGTTCTATCTGGCTGTGGCACCATGGCCGACCCGCGTGAGTGGTTCGCTAGTGATGGCCCCGCGCTGGAACCGGCAGAGCTGGTGGATTTTACCGCCATCATCCAGCCAAAGCAGATCTGGAGTACGGATATTGGCGATGCCTCGGATGATCTGAGCCGTCTCAAGCCAGCGGTGGATGAAGGGATACTGTATGCCGCCAATGTGGGTGGTGGCCTGTTTGCTGTGGAGGCGGATACCGGCAAGCAGGTATGGCAGGTGGAAACCGGTTTGCGGGCGTCGGCCGGCCCCGGGGTTGCGGAAGGTCTGCTGGCAATTGGTACGGCGGAAGGACAGCTGGCTGCTTTTGATACCCGGACGGGTGAAGCACTTTGGCTCCGTGATCTGAACAGTGAAATTTTGGCAGTGCCGGCCATTGGCAGTGGTGTGGTAGTGGTACATGCAGGTGACGGCAAGCTGTTCGGGCTGGATGCCGCCAGCGGCGAGCAGTTGTGGCTGTACGATCACAAGGTGCCCGTGCTGACCCTGCGGGGCAGCAGTTCCCCGGTGATCAGCGGCAGCAGCGTGTATTGCGGCCTGGCTGGTGGAAAAATGATCTCCCTGTCTCTGGAAACCGGCGCCATCGAATGGGAGAGTCACATCACCGTACCCAGTGGCCGCTCTGATCTGGAGCGAATGGTGGATGTCGATAGTGACCCGCTGATCTACAGCGGCACGGTGTATGGTGGCGCCTACCAGGGTGATGTGGCTGCATTGGGAGAAGGCAGTGGCAAAGTTTTCTGGAAACGCAAGATTTCCGTGTACAACAACATGGCGGTGAACTGGCAGCAGCTGGCTGTTACCGATGCGCAGGGGTTTGTCTGGTCTCTGGATCCGGATACGGGCTCTGCCCGCTGGCGGCAAAAGGCCTTGATGAACCGCGGCTTGAGCGCGCCTGCATTGCAGGGAGATTATACCGTGGTTGGTGACTTCGAGGGTTACCTGCATTGGCTGTCTTCAGAAGATGGATCCATGGCGGCGCGCCAGCGTGTGGGCAATGCCATTGTCGCTGCGCCTCTGGTAGTTGATGACATCCTATATGTGCTTGCCAGCGATGGAAAACTGACAGCCTTGGGGCTGCCTGAGTAGAACATGCTTCCCGTCATCGCCCTGGTGGGCAGACCCAATGTCGGCAAATCCACGTTATTCAATCGCCTCACCCGCAGCAGGGATGCTCTGGTGGCGGATCAACCCGGCTTGACCCGCGACCGCCAATATGGCGTGGGGCGCATTGGGAATCGCCCTTATGTGGTGGTGGATACCGGCGGTATCAGCGGTAAGCGTGAAGGCGTGGAAGTGCTCATGGACAAGCAGGTGCGCCTGGCTATCGATGAAGCCGAGCATATTTTTTATCTGGTGGATGCCAGGGCAGGGCTGGCTGGCGCGGATGAACAGATCGCGGCCGAGCTGCGAAAAACCGGCAAGCCCATTACCGTGGTGGCAAACAAGGCGGAATCTCTCGACAGTGATATCGCTGGTGCCGAGTTTCATGCCTTGGGACTGGGTGATCCCGTGGCCATATCCTCTGCCCATGGCCGCGGTGTCAAACCACTGATCGACAGAGTCCTGGCTTCTCTGCCTCCTGCAGAAGAAGGGGAAGCAGCAGAACAGCGAGGCACGCAAATTGCTGTGGTCGGCCGTCCCAACGTGGGTAAGTCTACCCTGATCAATCGCCTCCTGGGTGAAGAGCGTCTGGTGGCTTTCGATAAGCCTGGCACCACCCGTGACAGCATTCAAGTTCCCTTCGAACACCAGGGAAGGCAATACACCCTGGTGGATACCGCTGGCATGCGCCGTCGCGCCCGGATCGCAGAGGCCATCGAAAAATTCAGCATCATCAAAACCCTGCAAGCCATGGAACAGGCGAATGTGGTGCTGCTGGTGCTCGATGCCCACCAGGGTATCTCCGAGCAGGATGCCACTTTGGCAGGGCATGTGGTGGATAGTGGTCGCGCCCTGGTGGTGGTGATCAACAAATGGGACGGCCTGCACAGCGACCAACGGGATCGCATCAAATCTGAACTGGAGCGCAAGCTGCCTTTCCTCTCGTTCGCCGAGGTGCTGTTCATTTCCGCCCTGCATGGCACTGGTGTCGGGCATCTGATGAAAGCCGTGGATGCAGCCTACCGCGCCGCCACCAGTGATCTCAAGACATCGGATCTGACCAATATTCTGGAACAGGCGGTCATGGAGCATCAACCGCCTCTGGTGCGGGGGCGCCGTATCAAGCTGCGTTATGCCCATCAGGGTGGGCAGAACCCACCCATCATCGTAATTCATGGCAATCAGACCGAATCTGTTCCTCTCACCTACCAGCGCTTCCTGGTGAATCGCTTTCGCAAGGCATTCAAGCTTTGGGGGACGCCGGTGCGGATCGAATTTCGCACCAGCAAGAATCCGTTCCAGGGGCAGCGCAACAAGCTCAATGCCCGTCAGCAGCAAAAGCGCCGGCGCATGATAAAACACGTCAAGCGGAAGTAGCACCCATGCGTATCGGCCACGGTTATGACGCCCATCGTTTTGGTTCCGGCCATCATATAGTGCTGGGCGGCGTATCCATTCCCCATGATCGGGGTCTGGTTGCCCATTCCGATGGTGATGTGCTCATTCATGCGCTTTGCGATGCCCTGCTGGGTGCAGCAGGACTGGGGGATATCGGCAGGCATTTTCCTGATGCCGATCCGGCATTCAAGGGCATTGACAGCCGTATCCTGCTGCGCCGGGTGGTGCAGGAATTGCAGCAGCTTGGATTCAGGCCTGGCAACGTCGATGCCACAGTAATCGCCCAGCAGCCAAGACTAGGCAATCATATCGAAACCATGCAAATCCGCCTTGCCGACGATCTTGGCATTGATTCCAGCCAGGTCAACATCAAGGCTACCACAACCGAAAGAATGGGTTTTACCGGAAGGGGCGAAGGCATCGCCGCTCATGCTGTTGTATTGATCCATGCCTGATCCCACAACAGACCTGCCTTGTGCCTGGGGTGGCCCTGTTGGTGAGGCAATCTTGCGCGCTTCACCGGAAGATTTCCTGGTGGAAGAGGATCTGGGCGTGGAAGCATCCGGTTCGGGGGAGCATGTGTTGCTCAAGATCCGCAAACGCAATCTCAATACCGCAGAAGTGGCTACCCATATCGCCCGCCTGGCAAGTATTGGTGCCCGTGATGTCAGCTATGCCGGGCTGAAAGACCGGGTAGCGGTCACCACCCAGACCTTTTCCGTGCATTTGCCAGGAAAGGAAGATCCCGACTGGAGCCGGCTGGAAGGTGAAAACCTGCAGGTACTCGAAGCGCAACGCCACCACCGTAAACTGCGCCGGGGCACCTTGCGGGGAAATCATTTCAAATTGCGCATACGGGCGTTGTCCTGCGAGCCGCTCATGCTGGAAGAGCGCCTGCAGAAAATAGCCGGGTATGGCGTCCCCAATTATTTTGGCGCCCAGCGTTTCGGACGTGAAGGCAACAACCTGCAGCGTGCCCAGACCCTGTTCGCTGGAAAAGCAAAAAAAGTACGGCGGGACAAGCGCAGCATCTGGTTGTCCGCCGCCCGTTCCTGGTTGTTCAACAAGGTGCTGGCGGCACGGGTGGCCGATGGATCATGGAGGCAAGTGCAGGAAGGTGATGTGATGCAACTGGCTGGTGGACGAGGACAGTTCATGGCGGAGAAGGGCAATGCTGAACTGGCTGGGCGCCTGGAAAACCTGGAAGTCCATGTGACTGGCCCTCTCTGCGGCAAACCAGGACGCGCCTTGCAACCTTCCGGGATCGCAGCCGGCCTGGAGCGGGAAGCTCTCGAAGCACACCAGCCCTGGATAGACGGCTTGATGCGCTTTGGCCTGGAGGCCGATCGCCGTGCGCTGTGCGCTGCCGTGAGTGACCTGCAATGGCGGCTGGAAAATGACGTGCTGGAGCTGAGTTTTGGTTTGAGCAGTGGCAGCTATGCCACAGCTGTGGTCAGGGAGCTGTCTGGCCAGGTGTCCTGAATACCAATGGCCGCTGTGGCTACCCGGGATCAGTCGAACTCGGGATAGGTGATGGTTGGCTGGGGGTAGAGGGGCATCGGTTTCAGGCGCGGGCGGGCGCTGTAACGGAAATACAGGGCAAAGCTATTTGGTGCATAGAAATCGGCGCGCTCGATTTCCATCCGGGCGCCCAGATGGAGGTAGGGGTTGACCCGGTACTCCACCGCGCCACCGAGCTTGTAGCCAGTGCCGGTGCCGGAGCTGCCTTCATAGAAGGGAGTGATGCCGGTTACAGGTGCGAATTGTTCCGCGTTGGCTTGCAGATCCGGATCATTGGGGTAGTAGGGGCTAGGCTCGATGCGGGAGTGGGAATAGGAGATGGAGGCGCGCAGCTCCCAGGACCAGCGGCCCTTGCGGCCGTAGAAACTGACCGGCAGCGAAAGTGATACGTAGGATTGCGGGCTGTAGTAGCCGCCATGGCCGAAGGTGAATTCCTCGAGGTTCTTGTCGAAGCGCCAGGTCATGAGGTTGAATCCCCCGCGCAACTGATAGTCTTCTTTATTCAGCAGGCGCCAGTAAATGCCCCCCAGGGCGCGCAGCCGCAGGTTGTCGGCAACCCGCTCCCCATGCAGGTGGTGGGCGCCCAAGGTGCCCCAAATGCCGTAAGAGCCACCCTGATCCCAACTGAGGCCAAGATGCGCACCTGTGGCTACCACGCCGCCCCAGGTCTTGCCGCTTTGCGCATCCTTCGTCCCGGCATAACTGAGCAGGGTGCTGGTGACAGGGCGTTGTGACAGACCCAGGCGCCAGCCTAAGTCGAACAGATCGCCTTCCACTTCTATGCCCCCCAGCAGATGGGAAACCGGAAAGCCCAAGGGGGAACTGCCCAGGTCAGCCCGCCATCTTTCGCCACGATAGCCGATGGCAAAGGATGTGCCTTGTTCGACCTGGGAAATTGATCTGCGTACACAGTTTTCCAGGCAAAGGGCGCCAGTGCCCTGGAGTCGGCGTGTATGTTTCTTGCCCAGCGCGAGCCGACCGGCATCCAGCCGCACGGGTGAGACATGGGCGAACAACTCGCCGCCTCGCAGTGGCCACTGCATTTCCAGGGGGATTTCGTAGGACTCCATGCTGGAGAGGCCATCGCTGGCATCCCGGCTTCTCAGGTGCAGTCCGGCAAGGATCTTTGGACTCTGGTTTTGTAACAGATCGGCTACTTCGTTGCGCAGGTTGGCATCTGTGGTGATCCGCGACCAGCGCAGCCACTGCGCATCCTCGTTCTGGTTGCCGGGCAGAGCCAGCCCTATCCCCGCCAGCGCCTTGTAGTGTGACAATGCGATATCGTAGTCGCCAGTGCGGCGGTGCAAACTGGCTATGCGTCGCAGCAGTTTTGGCTCTGCTCCGAGGCGCTGCCGGGTTTCGGCCAGGAGATCGAGAGCCTGGCGGGACTCGCCCGCAGTCGTCAGCGCATCGGCGAGCCTGATTGTTGCATCCAGCTCCAGCTGGCGGCGCCTGTGCTGCTGCTCGGTGCTCAAGCCAGTGCTTTTTTCCAATTGGAGCAACAGTCGCCGGGCAGATTGGGGCGCATTGATGGCGCTCCAGGTTTCGGCAATCTCCAGCAGTGCGCCCGGGTCATCCTTGAATTGCTGCTGCAGTTGTCGGAGGATCTTTTTCGCCTGCTGTTGTTGCGCCTGTTCGGCCAGAGTCCGGGCCTGTTGCAGCTGGTGGTTTTGTTGCAGCCTGTTTCGATACTGCCGCATGCTCTTTGATAGCCGGGTTTGTGGAAGAGCAGACAGTTGTTGTAATGCCTCGGTGTCCCGATCCAGGTGGGAGAGCAGCAGGGCATAGGCATAGCGCATCTGTGGATCCTGGGGCGCCAGTTCCAGTCCCTGCTCAAACAGTTCGATGGCCTGCTGTGCTTCCTGCTTGCCCAGCAACAAGCGAGCCAGGTCGAAGCGCAGCCAGGGGTTGCCCGGCTCGAGGTCGATCGCCCGATGCAGGGTTGCAATCGCCGCGCCGGCATCGCCCCCATGGCGCTGTTGGTCTGCGCGCTGCTGCAGCAGGGAAGCCTGCAAGCTGGCCCAAGAGTCCCCCGGGGCCGGCTTTCGGCTGTCCAGTAGCGCAAATGCCGCATCCAGCCGGTCATTTTCGGCATAAAGATTGGCCAGCCCGCGCAATGCTGTACTGTTTTGAGGGTCGATGTCGAGAGCCCGGTGATAGAGGCGCTCCGCCTCACCGGTATTTCCCTGCAGTGATCGCAGTTGTGCCAGCAGGGAGGTGCCGTACGCCTCTTGCGGGTCGAGGCGGAGCGCCTCGCGCAGTAATTTTTCCGCTTGCGGCAGCTGGTCGTTGCCCTGCGCCGACTTGGCGCGTTTGATCAACCCCCAGTAGGTTGCAGTTTGCAACAGTGAGCGCCACTTTCCGCTGTCGTCTACCGCCAGCGCCTTCTGGAACCAGGAAACGGCTTGCTGGTAGCGGGCCTGCTTCAGCCGCAAGCGACCCATGGCGCCTGCTATGTCAGCCTGGCGGGGCCATTTCCGGATGGCGGTGGTGATCAGTGGCTCCGCAGCAGCAATATCGCCTGCTTCCATAAGGGTAAGGCCACGCTGCAGTCCGATGTGTACTGGGTCAGTGTCGCGCTTTTGTTTGGCGATGGCTTCTGTTTCGATGGTTCGGATTTGTTCGGCGACCACGCTGTCTTTGGGATCCTGTTGCAGATAACGGCGCAGTGCGGGCAGTGCGTCCGGTATTGCATCGAGTGCAAGAACGGCATTGCGCCAAGCCGATTGCGCCTCTCTTTGGAGTTGGGAATATTGGCTCAGTTCGATGAAGGTTTCGATGCTCTGGAGTGGTGGCGGTGTGCGCCTGGCAAGATGGCGGGCCAGCGCCATCTGGTAGCGCAGATTTCCGGGATAGATCCGGTTCAGCATTTGCAGTCCCTGCAATGCCTCTTCCTGGTAGGCAGGCTTCCTCGCAAGCAATTGCCAGTACTCGAGAGCCAGGGGGGAAGGGTGTGGAGAGCCAGCAAAAAGTGCTTGATAAAGGCGCAGCGCCTCTTCCCGCCTTCCGGCGCTTGCCATCAGGCGCGCCTGCCCCAGCTGTGTTCTCTTGTCACCTGTGACTTCGAGCATTTGCCCGAGAGCCGCGGCGTAGAGAGATTCCGGATGCCGTTGTTGCAGTTGCCGGAAAAGCTCCACGGCTTGTTGGCGTTCGTCCAGATCGAGTGATACGAAGGCCAGAAGCGCCAGGCTCTGCGGGTCGTCCGGCGTGGTGCGCAGTGTTTTTTGCAAAGCCTGGCGAGCCAGATCGGCCCGGCCGAGCGAGCGCCAGAACTGGGCGCGTTCCTGCAGGGGAACGGTGGCGCCGCTTTGTGCAATGCCCTGCCCGGTAGCCGAGGTCAGCAGGGTAGTGAGCAGCAGTGTCAGGAGTGGCTGGCGGTGGTGCATGGGGATGTCCATCGGGGTAGCAGATATCCATGGCGGTCGAACCGGTAGCGACCCTCCACCCAGCCCAGTGCAAACAGCGCCAGCACCTGGTCATAATAATGATCCGGGTGCTGCAGGACACTCCTTGCCTGGCTTTGTAACTGCGCCATCAGTCGGGGGTGGTGGAGTGATTGGAGCAGCGGCAGCAGAGCGGCAGAGAAGCCCGGTGGTCCAGGCGCGTCTGCCCGGCCGGTTTTTGTGTCGATGCTGCGGGGAGGCGCTCCGAGTTCCTCAATAAGCCTGGCCATGGGAGCCAGCAAATTCAGCACAGTGGCGCGAGCCGGTTCTTCAGGGTGGAGCATTCCCGCCCATAGATAGACGCGAATGGCATCATAACTCCCTCTGTTTCCATGCGTTGTGTCCGCCAGGAAACGGTGTTGTTTGTCGTACAGGATCCAGTCGGAAATAAGGCCGAGCCGATGGGCTTGCAGCAGGGTGAGGGTATTGTCCAGGATTTCCTGCCAGCCCATTTCCGGTAACAGTTGCTCCATGTAGCGCAACAGCTGCAGCGGCAGATAGCTGGGGTTGAGACGCCAGCGGCCGTCTTGCATGGCAAACCCCCGGGGGCCGGGAAGCAGCATCCGCCCCAAACCAGGCAAACGGGCACTTTCTTCCGCGAGAATACGCTTGGTGAGGGACTTGGCCAGTGTGGTCAGGTGCGGTCGGCTCCAGAGGCGTCCCGCTTCGGCAAGGCTGTATGCGAGCCACAGATCGGCGTCGCTGGCGCTGTTGGCGTCGAGAACCCCCCAGCTCTTGTCCTCTTTCCGGCCCCATTGCCAGGCAGGCAAACGGGCATGGAGATCACCTTGGGCGAGATTGTTTTCCGTCCAGCGCAGCAACTGATCGAAGCGCTCCCGGTCGTTGTTCACCAGCGCCATGAACAGGGCATAGGCCTGGCCTTCAGAAGTGCTGTGCAGGGCCGGTGAGTGGTAATCGATAACCCGGCCATCTTCGCTGATCAGGTGTTTCTGGAAGTTTTGCCACAGCACCCATGGGGGGCAGGTGTCGGCCAGAGCGCCTTGCAGCCAGGCCAGCAGCAACAGTGGAGAAAGCCTTGCCAGCCTGCCCGTCATGGTGTTTTTTCTCCTACTTCCATACGGCGGCGAGCCACGTTCTTGAGGGCGCGCCAAAGGGCGAAAGCCACCACCAGCGTTGCCGCAACAGTGAGGAAGATCAATAGCAGGGGGTGGCGCGAAAAGAAGAATTTGATTTGGCTCCAGTGGGAAATCTCGCCGACGAAATAGGTTTGCCCGACCAGTGTGGTGTCGCTGCTGGCCACCTTGCCACCACGGATGAAAGCCACACTGCCGTGCATTGCTGAGACTGCCTCCGGGTCTTCCAGTACAGCCAGCAGTTTGGGCAGGTTGTCGGGGGTATTGGACATCAGCGCCACCACACTGCGGTTTGCAGTAACCGGTGATTCGAAGGCTACCATTGCCGCCAGTGGCCCGCCAGGTCTGGCAGTGATACGGGCGGCAGGAGCAGGTTCGGGGGTGGTTTCGAACCCAAACCAGTCATACTGCGGTGTTACCGTCAGCGTGGCTGTACTGATGGTTCCCAGCTTGCCCAGTTCCGCGGTGGGGTTGATTCCCCATTGCTCCATCAGGGGGCGGGCGGCGCGGCTGCCGATGATCAGGATTTCCTTGTCTTGCAACTCCCCGGTTGCCGCTGGTGGCGCTACGCTCAAGCGGGTGGCCGGATAGCCGGTTGATTCGCCCAAGCGTCCGGCCAGGGTGAGCAGGGTGGTGATTTCCTCCGGTGTGGGTTGCGAGGCGATAATGGCGATGGTTTCGGATTGGTCTGCCAGACGGGTGAAAGGATAGCCGGAGTTGGCGAAGAAGCGCAGATTGGGCAATGCGGCATAGTGGGGGTAGCCGGTGAAGTCGATCTGGGAATCATCGTCGATGGCGGCGTGCATATTGTCGATTTCGTGATTGCCGCAGCCGCCGCTCTGATGATAACCGAAGGCGAACTGGAACTGCAGTTGGTTGCGGCTGCGCATGCCGAAGGAAGGCAGCAGCAGCTCATTGGTGTCATCGAACAGCTCGCCGAGCAGGGGGATGGCGCCCCCTTTTCCGATGCTCCCCCATCCTTCTTTCTTGAGGTTGAAAGCGGTGAGGAACTGGTCGTTGAGCTTGACCGTAAGGCGGGACTCATCTTCCACGCGAGGAGCGGAGTAACGGTATTTTAAGTTGAGCGGAATGCCCTTGCTGCGCCATGTGAACAGGTCATCGGGGATCCGTAGGTCGATGTGGATAGCTCCAGGCTGGTGGCCGGAAACCTGCAGTTGATTCCGGTTCTCCACCAGTTCACCCAATTTCATCGGTCGATCCAGCCGCACCCAGCTTGGGGCGTCGTAGGGCTGCCGCTTCGTTAGCGGGGTGAAGTCACTGACCTCGACCGCCGTGCCGGAGAATACTGCCTGACCCAACACCAGCGCGTGTACCGCAGTGCGCAGATCCGCCTCATGGCGCCCCAGGATCAGCAGTAGCTTGCCCCGGGGGTTCTGTGGATGGTTGATAACAGCGATGGTGGGCGCGCTTGCCGGCGGGTGCTTGCTGAGAAAATCGGGTAGTTGTTCGTTGGTGGCAAAAACCACGCCATAGCGCTTCGGCAACGCGTTGATCAGGGTTGGGAAGCGGGCGCCGCGCCAGGCTGCTTCGATGCCGAACCAGGAAGCGAGTTCTGCTGCCGCCGCCAGGGTTTGATGGCTGGCTTCTGTAGTAAATATGAACGGCAGATCCAGGCGCTGCAGATCGCGTGCATCAAAAAACGGCTCGGGGAAATGTGCCAGATCGGCGAGCTGCTGTATTTGCTGCACTTCGAGCAACAACTGGCTGCGGTTGCTGATTTGTGCCCAGAGACTGGAGTGGAGCGGATCATCGCACTCCTCCTTGTAATGGCCCACCATCTCGAAACGCAGGTTGTTGAAATCGGCGAGAAAGCGCGGATCGAGAGCGATCTCCTGGGTTGCCGGGGTGCCCGCTTCTTGTTGTGGCATGGGCAGGGTGGCCAGCACTTCGTCGTTCAGCAATACCTTGATGTGGGAAAGGCCGGGAAGCAATGACGGCGAATAGGTATAGGTAATTCTGATCCGGGCGCTGGTGACCAATTCATCACCACGCACGCCGAAAGACAGAGCCATGCTGCCGCCAGCGCCGCTGAGAGTCAGCGGATGACTGGCGCCAAGCTCCTCGAAGCTGTAGTGGCGGCGCTCCACTGGCAGTTCTTCGTATTCCTCTGATGACTGGGCGATAGCCAGTGGGGTACACAGACAGATGAACAAGATGGTTGGCAAAAGCAGTCTTCCAGTCTTCATGGTGTTTCCAGTGGGGTTCTGTAGTGGGTTGGGGTGATCGGCTGGCGTGGCAGATAGGTGGCAAGATAGCCCAGCAGCCCGCGAGCATGGTTGACCAGTGATCTAGCATGGTGGGGAAAGGCAAAATGAAACATTCGACGATAGCCTTCCATCCCTTTGGCCAATACTTCTGTCAGGCTGTGCAGAGGACGGTCATGTGGACGGCCAGCTGCCCAGTCCAGCCAGATGTCGGCCTGACTGAAGGTGCATTGCACCAGATCCGCTTCCTGGCGAGGCGTTAGTTCCTGAAATTTCAATCCCAGCTGCTTGTTCCTGAGATAGGCCAGGGTAGCGGGGAAACTATAGTTGCGCTGTCCGCGTTGCAGGGAGATGTACAGTTCCATGCCTTCTTTCAGGTTGTCGCTTTCCTCGCATTCCAGGCTCATGCCGCCAAGGGAGAAATCCTGAATTTTCGCTTGCAGATGACGGCCGTTTGGCAGCAACAGGGCTGCTGGTATGCGGAAGGCGACACGATGTGCCTTGCGCACCTGGCGGGCTTCCGCTGCGACTGCCAGCGCCGCCCCCAGGATCATCAGGTTGTAGCTGGCCCAGCCCATATTGATCAGTACGGTGCCAACTTCATGCTCCGGACCCTCGGCCAGGCGCCATAGCCCCACTGCGGTACCCAGGAAATTGAGCGCGACCAGAATCAGAAAGGGTTTGGAAATTTTCCAGTCAAAGTGATCTTCCTGGATCAAACCGCCTTTGGCGGTGACGTTGAAATTGCCCTTGTGAGGGTTGATCAGTGCAGTGGTGGTAGGCCGGGCGATATACCAGGCGAGGGCGGTTTCATAGATTTCAGCCCAGAAGGAGTAGCGGTATTTCCCCTGGATGCGGGAGTTGGCGATGCTGGCGTGTATGATGTGTGGCGCCACATAGAGCAGAATCAGCAGCGCTGGCGCATAGATGATGTAAGCGTGTAGCAGAAGAAATGCCAATGGCGCGCTGAGAAAGACCAGCCGGGGTATGCCGGCCAGAAAATGAAGCATCGCATTGCTGTAACAGAGCCGTTGCGCCAGGCTCAGCCCCTTGCCCAGCAAAGGGTTGTCGAGGCGAAAAATCTGCACCATGCCACGTGCCCAGCGGATGCGTTGGCCGACGTGAGCGGAGAAGCTCTCTGTTGCCAGCCCTGCAGCCTGGGGGATCTTGATATAGGCCGTGTTGTAGCCCAGCCGGTGCATGCGCAGGGCGGTGTGGGCATCCTCGGTAACCGTCTCCACGGCGATGCCGCCGATCTCTTCCAAAGGCTCACGCCGCAGCACGGCGCAAGAGCCGCAGAAGAAAACGGCGTTCCACAGGTCGTTGCCGTCCTGAACCAGCCCGTAGAACAACTCGTTCTCGTTGGGAACCTGGCGGAAGTTGCCCAGGTTGCGCTCGAACGGATCCGGGGAGAAGAAATGGTGTGGTGTCTGCATCAGCGCCAGTTTCGGGTCGCGCAGGAACCATCCCATGTTGACCTGCAAAAAGGAGCGGGTGGGAATGTGATCGCAATCGAATATTGCGACGAACTCGCCGCTGGTTTTCGCCAGCGCGTGATTGAGATTGCCTGCCTTGGCGTGACTGTTGTCGGCGCGGGCCATGTAGCGGGCGCCAGCGCGTTCGGCGAATTGGCGAAACTCCTCCCGTTGCCCGTCATCGAGTATGTAGACATTGATTTTTTCTTTGGGCCAGTCCATGGCCAGGGCTGCATACACCGTGGGCTTGATTACATCCAGGGGTTCATTGTAGGTGGGGATGAATACATCCACTGTCGGCCAGTTTGTCGGGTCAGTGGGCAGTTCCACTGGTTGGCGTTGCAACGGCCGGGCGGTCTGAAAGTAACCCAGCATCAGCACCAGCCAGGCAAACAGTTCGGCGCCGAGCAGGACAAAACCGAGGGACAGGTCGAGGAGGTTGTCCCAGTTGAGGGTGTAATTGAAGCGCCACCACAGGTAGCGACCCGAAGCGATCACCGACAGCAGGATCAGGAGCATGGCTGGCAAGTTGCCGGGAATGTGCCGAATCGACAAGGCGATGAACCATAGAAGCAGGGTAAAGACCAATTGGCTGAACAGGCTGAATGGAGTGATGATGCTGATCACCAGGATACTGATGGCGAGCGGATAGGCGACCAGAGCCAGTAGCCGATTCGACCAGAATTTCTGTACGGCGACTTTCTCCAGTTGGCGCCGCATGCGAGAAGGCGCCAGTTGCACCTGCCAACGTTGTGGCATGATCTTGAGGGGATGCCGGCCCCAGTGCTTCAGTTGTCGGCGCAGCCAGCGCACCCGTACCCGCGGCCGGGGCGCCGGTGAATCGACGCGAACGATCGCCAGCCAGATGGTCTGGATCAGGATACGGATCAGATCAGTTGGCCGCAGGTTCCGGAAATCGACCTGCGGGTAAAGAGGCGCGATACGCTCGCGGAAAAACTCTGGTGGCAGCTTGAACAGCAGCGATTGGCGGCGATTGCTGACCTGCTGCTGTGGGTCGAAGTCACCGTCCATCTCTGCTCCGGCGGCGGGTGCACCATTGCTGTTGCTCACGGTGCAGCCGCCCTCCGCTGAGCTGCCTGACTGGCCAGCCAGTAACCGAGGGAGTGGAAGCATCGTGCCGCTTCGCAGTCGGGATCAAGAGAGAGAAAACTGCGGCCCAGGGCCATACTGTCGGCGATGCGGCTGTCATAGGGTATTTCTGCAGGCGCCAGATTCGCCGGAGAATTGCTGCGCAACAGGGTGTGGATGTCCCGCTGCAGCAGGTGCGCGGGATTGAAGCGATTGATCAGCAGGTGCAGCCTGTCAGCGCCGGATTCGAGTGCAGATGCCGGGTCGGCCAGAGCACGGCTGGTACGGGAAAATGCCGCAGGTTCGGTGGTGCAGACCAGCAGTACCTGGTGGGCAATGGAGCAGGCCTGGTGAAAAGTGGTCTGCGCAGACCAGGGGCAGTCGATCAGTATCCAGCCGTATGAATTCGGGAGCTGTGCGGGCAGACGGGCGGCCAGCCAGTTCGGGTGCCGGTCTTCGTCCTGTAACGATACATGGCCATCCTGTGCTGACAGCGCCTCAACCATCCGTTTCCTGTCGCCGGTTTCCGTTTCT
>JALWMK010000104.1 GCA_027083925.1 Sedimenticola sp.
GTCGCGCCAGAAAAACTGCCAGGTCTTCCTGACCGGGTTCCTCGAGAACGGTGAGGTTGCAGCGATCGATCACATGTACGCCGAGTCTGGCAGCTTCTGTCACCAGGTAACGGAAATGGGGATTGAGCTCGGGAGCCCCGCCGGTAAGATCCAGTATGCGGATCTTTCGTTTGTCTAAAACATTCAGAACGAGGTCAATGGTTTTCCGATCCATTTGCTCCTGGCGTTTGGGTCCGGCATTGACATGGCAATGCAGACAGCTCTGGTTGCAGCGGTAGCCCAGATTTACCTGCAGTGTAACCAGCTCATCACGGGAAATGGCTGGAAAATCGGTTTCTGTCAGTAGCGGAAGGGTGGCGTGCATGGCGCTCAACAACATCCGCCAGAGCTGGCTTCGATCTTCCGCGTATCGAAGGGAATCGTGGTGCCGTAGTCGGCAAAGATCCCGAAGTGGGTGCCGGTATCGCCAAAGAATTCAAAATGAGGAGCAAACCGGCTTTCCTTCAACATGCGAAAAGTGTTACTGCACACGGGGAACAGCCGCCCGGCTTCGATCACATGATGCTTGTCCAGAATAAAGGCATGTTCGCTGTGGGGGATGGTTCCCAGGTATTTTACAGCCTGCCCATAGTCTTCATAGAAATCTTCCAGCCCGCCAAGTTTGAGCAGGCGATAGGTGGCGGAGAAGAAGCGGGCATTGCCCAGCTTGTTCTGTTGCTCCTCGTCTTCAATGGCCAGGGGGCGGTCGGTGACCAGCCGCGGGTCGGTAAAGCCGCAGGCTTTTGCCAGCTGCTGGAAATCATTCCAGTACAGAGCCCCCGACAGGCATTCACCATACAATACCGGATCATTCTTCAGATCCCCGGGCAGGCGCCGGTCTGCATACACATCAGAAAAATAAAGTTCGCCACCAGGCTTGAGCAGGCTGTGGACAGCTTGCAATACGGCTTCCTTGTCGGGCACCAGGTTGAGGACACAGTTGGACACCACCACATCGAAGGAAGCCGGTTTCAGTCCCAGCTCATGCAGTTGCTCCAGTTGTCCATGCAGGAAAGCTGTGTTGGGTTGGGCATAAGCAAACTGCTCGCGGTGGAAATCCTCATGTCTGAGTGCAACTTCCAGTTGCCCTTCCGTCATATCCACGCCGGTGACAAAACCCTGCTCCCCAACCATGGCGGCGAGCAGATAAGCATCGCGCCCGCTGCCGCAACCCAGGTCGAGAACGTGGCAGCCTTCCAGTGCTTCCGGCACCACCAGCCCGCAGCCATAGTAGCGTGACTGGACTTCGGGGTGGATGCGTCCCAGCAACGCCTTGATATGGGATGGGATGGAATCTGTTGTGCAACAGGCATCTGTTTTCAGGTCATTGCTGCTTTGAAGCACTGTTCCATAATAGAATTTTACTTCTTCAGTGATGTTCATCGAAAGGACTCAGTTGTGTGTAATGGGGTAATTGTACTGGCTCCATTGGCGCATGCCACCCAATACCACGCAAACATTGGTAAAGTCGTTTTCCCTCAGTATTTGCGCCGCCTTTCGTGAGCGATGATCGGTAGTGCAGATCAGGGCTACAGACTTGCCCTTGTGTGTGGACAATTCTTCAAGGCGGGATGCAAGCTCTTCCAGCGGAATATTTATCGCATCTGCTACATGCCCTGGCTTGAAGTCTTCTGCTGTGCGTACATCCAGTAACAGCAGATCGGGATTGGAGTGCAGTTCTGTTTGCAGTGTTTCCAGGTTCATGCCGTTGTCCTGGCGAAAGTGAGAAACCATGCGTGGTAGAAATGCCACCATTGCCAGAAGCCCCAGGGCAAGCAGCCCCTTTTGAATTACGGCTTCACCTCCAGCGATAGCTTCACGTCCGGCATAACCCAGATAAGTATAGGCAAAGGCGCCAGGCAGCATGAATATATAACTGGCTATTACATAGTGAGAGAAGTTCAGTCTGGTCAACCCGAGGGCGTAGTTCAAAAGGTTGAACGGAAACAGGGGCACCAAACGCACGAAAGCTACAAAACGCCAGCCTTCCTTTTCCACGCCTTCCTTGAGTTGCGCCAGACGCCCACCGGCTTTGCCGGCAACCCAGTCAGAGGCTGTGTAGCGGGCGATCAGAAAAGCCAATGCTGCACCAATGGCGGCGCCGGTGAGGTTATAGAAGGTACCCATTACAGGTCCGAACAAGGCGCCGCCAGTGAGGGTGAGTACCGAGCCTGGCAAAAAAAGTACGGTGGCAAGTGCATAGACAGCAATAAACAACAAGGGGCCGGCGCTGCCGGCCTGCTCTACCCAGTGACCGAATGCCTGGGCATCGAAATGATCCCGATACACCACTGCCACTACAATGCCGCCACCGATGACTGCCAGCAGCAACCATCGAAGGAGCCTATGGTTCATTGCGGCTGTCCCACTCGCGCCGGTTGATTGCATAGCCGGAGACTTTACCCCGGAAGGGGAGCATCAGGATGCCGGGCAGCCAGGTGACCTGTTTGGGATCGCGGTATTTGTGAATGCCGATGCTCATGCCTTCATGTCCGGCGCGGGGCTGGTCACGATAGGTGCCGAACAACCGATCCCACCAGGGCAAGCTGAAGCCGAAATTGCTGTTGGTTTCATCATCCTCCGTGGAATGATGCACCCGATGCATGTCCGGAGTAACCAGGAACCAGCGCAGCACACGATCCACAACAGATGGCAGTTTCACATTGCCATGGTTGAACATGGCGGTGGCGTTGAGCAGCACCTCGAAAATGACCACGGCGACCGCCGGCGGCCCCAGCAGCAGGATGGTGGCAAACTTGATCAGCATGGAAAGGATGATTTCCAGGGGATGAAAGCGTGCGCCAGTGGTCAAGTCGTAATCCAGATCTGCATGGTGAACCCGGTGCAGGCGCCACAGCACAGGCACGGCATGCACCATCACATGCTGCAGGTAGATGACGGCATCCAGAGTAATGACCGAGATGATTACCGCCAGTGGAAAACTGATCGGGTAGTAGTTGAGCAGCCCCCAGCCTTGGGCTTGGGTAAAGGCTGCTATGCCCACGGCGGCGGCAGGAAACAACAGCCGCAGGACAAGGCTGTTAAGCGCCACCAGTCCAAGATTGTTGCTCCAGCGTATGGCCCTGGATAGGCTCAGCTCCCTTCGGGGAGCCTTTAGCTCCCATAACGCCATGCTGGCGAAAACACCAATAAAGAAACCCAGTCGAATCTGAATCTCATAACTCAGCAGCCAGTCGTTGAGATTCATGTTGCCCTCCCCCCAAGGCTGTTGCGCAACCTCGTGTTGTTATATTCAATAGATTACTTGAATAATACAAAGAGCCGGGTGAGTTTGTCAACTTTGAAGACCGGCCCTGTTACGAGCAAATAAACTGTCCGGAGTTGTAGCACACGATCTGTCCGGTTTCATATTCACCCAGGAGGTGAATTATGAGACCAACAGAATTGCTACAGGAGATCCGGAAAATGCGATTTGAAG
>JALWMK010000105.1 GCA_027083925.1 Sedimenticola sp.
GGTGCCAGTTTTATCAATCCCCATCGGGTCGATTTGCTGCGCTACTCAAAGCCATCAGTAAAAATCAGGTTCACGGGGCGACTGGCCGTATTGTAGATACCAATATCATAAGGCGCGATGATTTCGTATCCATCCCAATCTCTGGTAGCCAATGGCTGAACTCCCGCGCCCATTGCCGGGCTGGACAGGTCAAGTTGCAGCTGCAATGCATCCACATTCTCAAACAAGGGATCTGCCTGCAGATTGTCGAAACCATCATTGTTGTCGGGCAGGTTGGCGCCATCGAATTCCGCAACCGAGTAAGTTGGCCCATTACGCTCATTTCCGGTCATTATCACCTTATCTGTGATATCCGAATAAATCAGATTGTTGTAAAACTGGGAATCCTGAAGCGATCCAGTAATGATCTTCACAGCAATGCCTTTTGGGTCGCCGGGATAGGTAACCGCATCTTTCCCATTATTGTACATGATGTTATTGCGGATGACATGCAATCCCATATAACTGCCCCTGGAGTTGAACGAGATAGCGGCGCCATCGCTATTGATAAATACATTGTTTTCAATAACCGAGTCCGAGTTTTCCTCACCAAAATCCATTACCCCTACGGCTTGGCCCGTATTGTAGGATTTTATAGGCGTGTTCACCATCGAATCAAAAATGTTGTGGTGGATATGTATTCTTTTTCCGCCTATCTGTTGTCTGGTTGTCTTGTAGAAATAATTATTCCACACCTCCACATCTGCAGTTCCAGAAAACAGCTCGAATTTTGTTCCATACGTCAAATGAGATCCATCTACATGATTGCTGTAAAACTTCAAACCTGTATTGCTGGCTCCACCCGAAGCCATGGAACTATGAGCCCAGTTTCGTATGGTATTATGGGAAACGACCGCATTGCTGTTTTCTCCTTTCATGGCAATCGCCTCGTGCGGTCCATGAGCGGTCGAACTAGAGTCGCCATAATCATATTTTGGACGAACACTATCTATCACATTGTTATAAATGAAATGATTTTTGCCGGTAATACTTATTCCAATAAGTGAACCCTCGCCCAGGTTGTTATTTTTAATAATGACATTCTCTGTCTGCGGAAATCTCAGGGAAAAAATACCCCCACGGATATCCAGATCACTCACGGTGATATGCTTTGATCCCCCCCCGAAAGAGAGCAGGGAATATGTGGTGGAGTATTTTATATTTTTTCCGGCAGGATCAAAATGAATGTACAACAGATCATTGTCCTTATCATGCCAGTATTTGTATTTTTCGTGGCTGACCAGCTCCGCATAACTGGTTGCATCCAGCACTTCTTCGCCGTCTACATACAATCTTCGCAGGCGATACACCAAGTCCAACGGCGTTGTATAAACCCCGGCTCCCGCAGCTGCCCACGGTGGTTCCTGGGTCACCGTAAAATCGATAACAGGCCGCGGCCCGGTGCCGTAAGCACTGAAGACGACAGGATTATCAGCGGTGCCCTGCCTGGCCCCCTGAAAAGGCACGGTTGAGGTACCGTTCCAGTAGCCACCACGTTTGAACAAAACCCCCTCGCCTGCGCTAAAGTATTTGTTTGCAAGGTTGTCCAGGGTCTTCCATGCCGTTTGCGGCGTCAGACCATCAGCACTGTCATCACCATTCGGATCTATGTAGAAAGCCCGAATATTCGGCACTTCCCCACTAACACCGTCATCAGCACTTGCACCGATGTCCGCCAGAGTTCCTGCAACCGCTTCGCGCATGCTCTCATTGCTATCCGCTGCTGTTACCGAAACAGTAAAGACAAGCAATAGGGCAAACAACGGTACTAGCGCTATTTTAACTACATGTGACACTGACACCTCCTTTCAAGATCAGCAATTACCTGTCTAACCCCTTCAGCAATCAGACAAGCGGACGTAATATGCGCACCAGATCATGCATGGCTCGCAACACAAAGGGAATTCACTACTCAAAGCCATCAACAAAAATCAGGTTCACGGGGCGGCTGGCCGTATTGTAGATACCAATATCATAAGGCGCGATGATTTCGTACCCATCCCAATCTCTGGTAGCCAACGGCTGAACTCCCGCGCCTATTGCCGGGCTGGACAGGTCAAGTTGCAGCTGCAATGCATCCACATTCTCAAACAAGGGATCTGCCTGCAGATTATCGAAACCATCGTTGTTGTCCGGCAGGTTGGCGCCATCGAATTCCGCAACTGTATAGGTCGGCCCGCTGCGTTCATCTCCCGTCATGAATACCTTGTCTGTAAGATCTGAATAAACCAGGTTACTATATATTTTTGAATCTTGCAGTGATCCAGTCTTAATCTGAACTGCTATACCCAGCGGATCCCCTGGATAAGTAACCGGATGCCTTCCATTGTTGTACATAATATTGTTACGAATAACTTGTGACCCCATATAGCTTCCTCTCGTGCTATACAAAACAGCGGGGCCATCACTGTTAATAAATACGTTATTTTCAATAATCACATCTGACGAATCTCCTCCAAAATCTACTATAGCCATTGCTTGCCCCGTATTATAAGATTTTATTGGTGTATTCACCATTGAATCAAATATATTATGGTGGATATGAAGATTACTGCCGCTTATCTGCTGCCTTGTTGTCTTATAGAAGTAATTTTTCCATATCTCAGCGCCATCCAGGTCAGAAACAGCAAGCTTTGTCCCATATGACAGATTTGATCCGTCTGTATAGTTATTAAAAAATTGAAAATTTGGATTCGTACCAGGCCGACCACTATCTGTAACAGAACTGTGAGCCCAATTGCGCATTGTATTGTGCGCTATGGTCATGTAATCATTATTTCCTTTTATCGCTATTGCCTCGTGCGGTCCATGAGCGGTCGAACCAGAGTCGCCATAATCATATTTTGGACGAACACTATCTATCACATTGTTATAAATGAAATGATTTTTGCCGGTAATACTTATTCCAATAAGTGAACCCTCGCCCAGGTTGTTATTTTTAATAATGACATTCTCTGTCTGCGGAAATCTCAGGGAAAAAATACCCCCACGGATATCCAGATCACTCACGGTGATATGCTTTGATCCCCCCCCGAAAGAGAGCAGGGAATATGTGGTGGAGTATTTTATATTTTTTCCGGCAGGATCAAAATGAATGTACAACAGATCATTGTCCTTATCATGCCAGTATTTGTATTTTTCGTGGCTGACCAGCTCCGCATAACTGGTTGCATCCAGCACTTCTTCGCCGTCTACATACAATCTTCGCAGGCGATACACCAAGTCCAACGGCGTTGTATAAACCCCGGCTCCCGCAGCTGCCCACGGTGGTTCCTGGGTCACCGTAAAATCGATAACAGGCCGCGGCCCGGTGCCGTAAGCACTGAAGACGACAGGATTATCAGCGGTGCCCTGCCTGGCCCCCTGAAAAGGCACGGTTGAGGTACCGTTCCAGTAGCCACCACGTTTGAACAAAACCCCCTCGCCTGCGCTAAAGTATTTGTTTGCAAGGTTGTCCAGGGTCTTCCATGCCGTTTGCGGCGTCAGACCATCAGCACTGTCATCACCATTCGGATCTATGTAGAAAGCCCGAATATTCGGCACTTCCCCACTAACACCGTCATCAGCACTTGCACCGATGTCCGCCAGAGTTCCTGCAACCGCTTCGCGAACATGTACACTGTTATCAGCTACAGACACCGAGCCAATACCAAAAACAACAAGAATCAACAGTTTCAAAAACATATTGCCACGTGCATGTGGGAAAAATACCTCCTTTTCCAATCCAATCATGACATACTCACCCGCCACTCAAAGTCATAATAAAAGTTTCCTATATGTCCGTGCATATTACCGTTTCTCCTCAAGATTTATCCTGAACCCACGGATTCAGGTTTATACCAATAGTTTATTTCTTCGATTGATATCCTTTTCATTGGCTTGCTAGTACTCAAACCCGTTCGCAAATATAAAATTAGTCTTTGGCTTGGCTTTCCAATAATCAGACAATAACGACCAAAGCATGTTGTTGTCTGACTTGTCATATGTATAAACAGGAGCATTAGATCCATCTATTACGCCAATATACCTCCAATCCCAAGCCCTATATTGCCCTGTGGCAAAGTTAAAACTTGAAAATCCATTATCTTCTAACAACACCATTAAATCACCAAACCATTCACTTCCATCTGAAATCCAGTTTGCAAGGGTATATGATCCACACATTATAGGCACATTGTTATTTCTATTTCTAAATCTAACCATAACACCGATATCTTCCATCATATACTCTGGGCCATGATAAGAAACCGGTAAAGGGAACTGTGGTTTAACGCCTTGATGTGTATAACTAAGTGGTTTGAACTCATGAAAATTATATATTATTCTATTATCATCAAAAGGCACAACAGATTCGTATTTAGCTAATCCTCCTGGCCCTGGTGACCATGCAATAAACTTGTCAGTATACTGCCTCACTATTCGGATAACATCCAACGATATCCTGTTCCAGGATACCGGTTGCCTGAAGTTCTCATCCATTGGCTCAGACATGAATTGAAGCGCAAAAATTTCTGGCACATTTTTAAATGAATCTGCTATATAACGCGCCGTATCCCTAAAATTCTGCTCCGTTTCAGGGTTCTCCCAGAAACCAGGGTTCTTTCTGTTATTGAGCGCCGGATCATCATATGGAATACTCTCCATAGAAAACAAAACCTTCATATTATATTTCTTGATGAGCGGCAAATAATTCATGTTAAATCTATTTACTATGTCTTCCAGGTATCCTGATTTATCAAATCCGTTCATTCCAAATTTTGGATTTGCTTGAATCCTTATATATTTAGCCCCAGCATCATTGAAATCGGAAAACCACTTCTCAATATCCAATATTGATCTAGGCCTGTTCATATCCAAAGTCCCACCTTTAAATGGCTTGTCAAATGGATGAACATACTCTCTATCAACCATTTTTTGTATTTTTATATCTTTACCAATATACACTGTAGATCCTACAGGCAAATCAACAAACTTGATAAGCATCCTTTCACTTCTAGAATTTGCACGCTTAGATGTGTATTCATCCCGGAAGGCAGTTAGGTAAAATTTATCTATCCCTGGAAATGACTCATTTCGCACAATAACCATATTCTCATCATTCCCGTTTATAACATAAGCCAGAAAAGTTATCTTATAGTTTTTGTTATCCACATATCTTAGGGAATCTGCGATATTTCTGAGGTATAGATAGGCCCCTCTATCATCATCATTTACTAAAATCTTAGTATATTCACCTTCATCAATTACTTCATTTGATCCATATGCTTTCCACACCGATGAATCTGCAACACTTGTGGCTACATCTTTCCACAGATTTTCGCTCGCTTTGGCTACTACTGCGGCACCTTGCGCCCCCTCTGCATCCGCATCTTGCAGCAAATCTAAAGCCCCTTTAACCACATTTCCACCATCGGCCACCGCCAGGGTTACACTAGCGAAAACTGACAGACAAATAAAACAAACCATTAGCAATAACTTATTGTTATTCATCATAAATTCATTCTCCAATCCAGTATTTGTAACTGAATCACTTCGAATAATCACCGTTCCGGCGCGAGTCGAATCCGCGAAACAATGATTCATCCAAGCTTTGGGCATTCCTCCATTGCGACGAAAATTTACTTTTTCAAGGCGCAGCACAAAGGCAAACACCCGAAACACCAAACCCGATACGCACTTAGCAGAACATCAACCTTATGGGCGCCCTTATTGAGTTCGCATATGCTATGCCATGCAAACCGGGAGAAACGTGATCCAAGTCTCTTCTTCTGCGCGGGCACACTTCCATCATAAGCCGTGAAAATATGATGGCCGTCTGAATACAATCGTCCAACTATGCTATAATTCATACAGAAATTTGCGGTACACAACACCATAAACCAGCACAATGTCCAAAAAAAGCGTACGCACCCGACAAAAAATCATTGAGGCAGCCAACCGGCTCTTCTACCATCAGGGTTATCACAGCACTTCTTTTACGGATGTGGTCAATGCTTCAGGCGTGCCGCGGGGAAATATCTATTACTACTTCAAAAGCAAGGAAGAGATCCTTGCTGCTGCATTGTCCTACCGTATTTCCCGCATTGACCATATGCTGCAAACCTGGTCGGGACAGTACCGCACCCCAATCGAGCGCCTGAACCGATTTCTTGAAATTCTTCCGGACAGCATCGACTCTTTGATACGTTACGGGTGTCCCATGGGCACCCTCAACGCAGAGCTTGGGAAGAATGAACCCGAGCTGCAATCCAAGGCCAAAGCCATGTTTCTGCTGTTCGAGGACTGGCTCACCGATCAGTTTGCGGAACTGGGTTATGCCGGCAGAGCAAGAGAATTCGCCCGCAGGCTCCTGGCTAGGGGACAGGGCATCAGCATGATCACCCACATTTATCAGGACAAGCGTTTTCTCCTGTATGAAACCGATTTACTGGCGCGCTGGGTCAACAAGCTGGCGCGGGGGGAGGAACTGGATATCTGATATTGCTGCTGTGGCAATGTCCCACTCAAACCCATTGCTGGCGTAACCGGCTTGCTTGCCCCGGTTTCAAACCGCCAAGAAGCAGCCAAATGCCGTATTGCCGGTTATGGTTTTGACGGCCCTAGCCCGGGAACAAGAAGTTATGAAAGAGACAGTGCTGGTTATCGGCTATGTATGGCCCGAACCTGATTCATCCGCTGCGGGAACCCGCATGCTGTCGTTACTGCGCATGTTTCTGTCCACTGGCTTCAGGGTGGTTTTTTCCTGTCCTGCACAGCGCTCCGAATACATGGCAGATCTGGATACTGAAGGCGTTGAAAGCATTAGTATCCTCCTGAACGATTCCAGCTTCGATGCCTTCGTAGCCAAACTGAAACCGGAGTATGTGGTTTTCGACCGCTTCCTGATGGAAGAACAGTTCGCCTGGCGGATCGAACAGGCCTGCCCTGAAGCCATGCGCATCCTGGATACGGAAGACCTGCAATTTCTGCGCGGCGCACGCCAGCAGGCACACAAGGAAGGGCGGCAAATGCACAACAAAGACCTGTTTAGTGAACTGGCGAAACGCGAATGCGCGGCCATCTTGCGTTGCGATCTGTCGCTGATCATCTCCTCCCATGAAATGGCGCTTTTGCAACAAACCTTTGCCATCGATGCCGCGCTGCTGCATCACCTGCCCTTTCTGCTGGGCCGCGACCGGCAGTATCCACTACAAAAACCCTTTGCCGAGCGCAAGCACTTCATAACCATAGGCAATTTCCGGCATGCACCAAACTGGGATTCCGTTTTGTTCCTGCAACAGATATGGCCCCTCATCCGCCAGGCATTGCCCGATGCGGAAATGCATATCTACGGCGCATATCCTCCGAAAAAAGCCATGGCCCTGAATAATCCAGCCACAGGATTTCTGGTCAAAGGCCGGGCGGACAACGCCCATGCCGTGCTGGCGGATGCGCGCATCTGCTTGTCTCCGCTGCGCTTTGGCGCAGGCATCAAGGGGAAATTGATTGACGCCATGCAGACCGGGACGCCAAGCATCACCACCAGCATCGGCGCAGAAGGCATGGCCGGAGGTCTTCCCTGGCCGGGGTTGGTGGAAGACGGCAGGGAGAAAATTGCCGATGCGGCCATTCGTCTGTATCAGGATGAAACAGGCTGGAACGAATGCCAGCAGCACATCGCCCCTATCCTCAAAGCACATTATGATGGACAAAGACTTGCCCGGGAGCTGATGCATCGCCTCGCATCGATCAGAGAAAATCTGCAGCAACACCGCCTGAACAATTTTACCGGCGCCATGCTGCGCCATCATTCCATGAAAAGCACCATGTACCTGTCCAAATGGATAGAAGCAAAGAACACCCTCGAATCCCGCCAGCTAACCCGGGACAAACCTGAATAGCTTTTTGCACAAGAACTGCAAATTGCTGATAGTCTCAATCCACGCATTTTCAATATCGCACAGACCATGCCCAATACCGAACTACCCAACCTGCTGCATATGATGGCGCGCCTCATTGCCGAGCCGTCGGTGAGCAGCGTCAGCGCAGAATGGGATCAACCCAATGTAAGAGTCATCGATTTGCTCGAAGACTGGTTGCGTAACACAGGTTTCCACACCGAAAAACTGGCTGTGCCCAACCACCCGGGGAAATTCAACCTGGTCGCCACTGCCGGCAGCGGACCGGATGGCCTGGTACTGGCGGGACATACAGATACCGTGCCTTTCGATCAAAACCGCTGGAGCAGCAATCCTTTCACTCTGACGGAGCGGGAGGGCCGGTTGTATGGCCTGGGCAGCGCCGACATGAAAGGCTTCTTCGCCCTGGTGCTGGAGGCTATCCGTGACCTGGATCTGAAAAAGCTCAAACAACCCCTGGTGATCCTTGCGACGGCGGACGAAGAAAGCTCCATGAGCGGCGCACGCGCACTCGCCGCCGCACAAACCCGGCTGGGACGCCATGCCCTCATCGGCGAACCAACCGGCCTACACCCCATACGCATGCACAAAGGCATTGCCATGGAATGCATCCGCATCACCGGTCAGTCCGGGCATTCCAGCAATCCATCCCTGGGAAACAATGCCCTGGACGGCATGAGTATCGCCCTGGCGGAAATCATCCAGTGGCGAAACGAATTGATGCAGCGCCACCAGAACCCCCTGTTCGAGATAGCCACCCCGACGGTAAACCTGGGGCATATCCATGGAGGAGACAACCCCAACCGCATCTGCGCCCAATGCGAGCTGCACATCGACATCCGCCCCCTGCCCGGCATGGATCTGGAGGCCTTGCGCGGGGAACTCGATATGCGCTTGCAGCAACGGTTGCAACATACCGGCCTGGACGTGGTGCGGCATTCCCTGTTTGGCGGCGTGCCTGCGTTTGAAACTCCAGCATCCGCCGCTATCGTAGAGGCGGCGGAATCCCTGACCGGCCACAGCGCCGAAGCCGTGGCCTTTGGCACCGAAGGCCCGTTTCTGCAACAGCTGGGCATGGACACCATCATCATGGGGCCAGGCAGCATCGACCAGGCGCACCAGCCCGACGAGTATCTGGACATGGCGCAAATCAATCCCGGCGTGGAATTGATTCGCCAGCTCATTCATCGTTTCTGTCTGAACTGATATGATTGCGGCATGAAAAAAGACGTAAACAATTTCGTTGACTGGTTCCGCCAGGCCTCACCCTATATTCACGCCCATCGGGGCAGTACCGTGGTGCTGGCCTTTGGCGGGGAAGCGGTTCAGGACGGAAACTTTCCCAACCTGATTCACGATATTGCCCTGCTGCACAGTCTTGGCCTGCATATCCTGCTGGTGCACGGCACCCGCCCACAGATCGAGGCACGCCTCAAACTGCGCGGAGCGGGCATGCAGGTGGTCAACGGCATGCGGGTGACGGATGAACGCGCCCTGCTCTGCGTAAAAGAAGCCGCTGGTGCCGTGCGGGTGGAAATCGAGGCGCTGCTGTCCACCGGGCTGGCCAACTCCCCCATGTCCGGCGCCCGGATCGAGGTGGATTCCGGCAACTTTGTTACCGCCAAGCCCCTGGGCATTATCGATGGCGTGGACTACCTGCATACCGGTGAGGTACGCAAAATCAACGCCACAGCCATACGGCAGCGTCTGGACACCGGCGCCATGGTGCTGATTCCCCCCCTGGGCTACTCCCCCACGGGCGAGGTGTTCAACCTGAACGCCGCCGACGTTGCCACTGCCATCGCTACGGAACTCAAGGCCGACAAGCTGATTTTCCTCACCGACAGAAAACTCACCGACAGCCACAGGCAGCTTATCGAAAGCCTGGTACCCGCCGAGGCAGATGCTCTGCTGGCACGGCGCAAATCCCTGAACGAACAACTCCGGCGAGTCCTGTCCAATGCAGCCTGCGCCTGCCGCCATGGCGTGGGAAGGGCGCATATTCTGCCACGGCGCCAGGATGGCGTATTGCTCAGTGAGCTGTTTACCCGCGATGGCAGTGGCACACTCATCACCCCCGAGCAATGGGAAACTCTGCGGGAAGCGGAAATCGATGATGTCAGCGGCATTCTCGAACTGATCCAGCCCCTGGAGGAAGCCGGTGTTCTGGTGCGCCGCTCCCGGGAATACATGGAAACGGAAATTCACCGCTTTACCGTTATTGAACGCGATGGCACCATCATCGGTTGCGCGGCTCTGTACCCTTTTCCGAAAGAAAAGATGGGCGAACTGGCCTGCCTGGTCATCCACCCAGACTATCGAAAGAGCGGAAGGGGCGATCAGTTACTGACGTTCATTCAGCACCAGGCAAGGTCATTGCATCTTAGCCAGCTGTTCGTACTTACTACGCGCACGGCGCACTGGTTTCGGGAGCGGGGATTTACAGCAACCGATATCCGTCATCTTCCCGGAAAGAAAAAAGACCTTTACAACTGGCAGCGCAATTCCAGGATGTTGACCTGTCGGCTGTAAAAACATGAAACTCCCTCTCGCCGCACTGGTGGTTTTCAACCTGCTTACCCTGGCCATAGCCCTGTATATGGGCTGGGATCCGGCCGTGATCCTGTTTCTGTACTGGGCAGAAAATGTGGTCGTTGCCATCTGGCAGATTCCACGGTTTTTCCTGGCGGAAAATGATCGGCCGAATGCTGGGTACAAACCCTTGAACCGCCTGTTTATCTGTCTGTTTTTTCTGGTTCATTATGGCATCTTCACATTTGTGCACGGCTCTTTGGTGTTTGAATTGTTCTTCAACCAGGGTCTCAACAGGGAAAATCTGCTGGCACTGGTCACCAACACGCCAGGCATTACCCTGGCGTTGGCCGGCATGTTCCTCAGCCATGGCGTACAGTTTTTTTCCGACCTTGGCAGAAAAACCGTCACTCAAACCAAACTGTCTGCGCTGATGATGCAGCCTTACCAGCGCGTTGTCATACTACACCTGGTAGTACTCCTCAGCGGTTTGGCGCTGACCTTCCTCCCCGGCACAGCAATCAGCATAATACTACTGGCCGCCATCAAGATCAGTATGGATGTATATCTGGATAAAAAGCTAATGAAAAAGCAGGAAGCAGCACATCATGTCACACAGTTCTAGAAAAGCCGTCCTCACGGCCATCGTCTCCAACGCGCTGGTCACCATCCTTAAATTCATCGCCGGTTCCGCCAGCGGCTCGGCATCCATGATCAACGAGGCCGTGCACAGCCTCATGGATACTTTGAACCAGGGCTTTCTTTTTCTCGGCCTGCGCGAAAGTGAAAAGCCCGCCGATGGCGTCTATGCTTTCGGCCATGGGCAGAAGAAGTATCTCTGGAACCTGTGGTCAGCCATTGGGCTGTTTTCCATTGGCGCTGGCCTGGGGCTATCCCACGCATGGCACAGCTGGGAAGGACTGGGCAGCAGCCATATTTCCGAAACATCCAATCTGTTTGGCCATGAAGTAAGTTCCCTGTGGCTGAACCTCAGCATACTGGCCACCGCCTTTGTTCTTGAAGGATACTCTTTTCTGGTTGCCATGAGGGAGTTTCTGCGGCGCATGCGCAGCTCCGGGAAAAGCAATCCACTAACCTATCTGCTGAAGGCCGATGATCCTACCCTGGTGGCCATTGTGCTGGAAGATTCCGCCGCCATGCTGGGGCTGACCCTGGCAGCGCTGGGCGTTTCCCTGACGGCAATCACCGGGCACGCCGAGTATGACATCATTTTCTCAGCACTCATTGCCTGTATGCTTGGCGGAATTGCCTTCTATCTCGGCTTCATCAACATGCGTTTCCTCGCGGACATGCGCGACCCCGAGGCAGAACATGCATTTCGGGAGGTAGTGGAAAACCATGCAGAAATCGAGCGCTTTCATGATCTGCGCTCCATCATCATCGACGAGCGGCACACGGTACTGGTAGCAGAAATCGAGCTACGGGAAGAAGCCCTGACCCTGGGACTGTATGAAAGAATCCAGCAGCGCACCGATGAAATCCTGGGCGGCTCCGGCCTCCCGAAAAATGAACAGGAGAAGCTGCATGGTTTTGCCAGCACCCGGGCATCTGTAGAGCTGATCATCAGCAGAACCGAAGCCATCATCGATGAAATCGAGGCGGAGATCCGCAAGCGCATTCCCCGGGTCAGTCACATCACGCTGGAGATTGAAGGCATCGTCCAGCAGGATCATTCTGTCATCCCAGCCACATGATGAAAGCTGCCGATATGGATCGCCGCCTGGCCGTTGCCCCCATGCTGGACTGGACTGACCGGTATTGCCGCTACTTCCATCGCCTGATCAGTCGCCAGACCCTGCTCTATACCGAAATGGTCACCACTGGCGCACTACTGCACAACGATCCCGCCCGCTTTCTGGACTTTTTTCCAGCCGAACATCCACTGGCGCTGCAGCTGGGTGGCAACAAACCGGAAGATCTGGCGAAATGCTGCAAGATGGCAGAAGCATGGGGATACGACGAAATCAACCTGAACCTTGGCTGCCCATCAGACCGGGTACAGTCAGGCATGTTCGGCGCCTGCCTGATGGCGAAGCCGGATCTGGTCGCCGACTGCATCACCGCCATGACAGAAAGCTGCAAGCTGCCCGTCACCGCAAAACACCGCATCGGCATTGATGACCTGGACAGCTATGAACTGCTGTGCCGCTTTGTGGATCAACTCGCCACTGCAGGCTGCCAGACTTTTATCGTACATGCACGCAAGGCCTGGCTGCAGGGACTCAGCCCGAAACAAAACCGCAACATCCCTCCCCTGCGCTACGAACCGGTATATCAGCTGAAAAAGGACTTCCCCTATCTCGAGATCATTGTAAACGGGGGAATCCTCAACCTGAATCAGGCAGCAACACACCTGAAAGAGGTGGATGGCATCATGATCGGCAGGGAAGCCTACCAAAATCCCTGGATGCTGGCTCAGGCAGACCGGAAGATCTTTGGCGCAGACTGGCAACCTCACAGCCGCCATCAAGTCATTGAAAGCCTGCTACCCCTGGTAGAACAGGAATGCAGCCGGGGCATTCCCCTCAAGCGCATCACCCGGCATATCCTGGGGCTGTTTCACGGGCAGCCTGGAGCCAGGAAATGGCGCCGCTATCTGTCGGAAAATGCCCATAAACCGGAAGCGGGGCCAGAAACACTGCAAACCGCCATGACGTTATTGTCGATTGCAAATTCTCATTGAGATATATTATAATATGCTAATATGTTTACATATGATTATTTCAATGAGGAACCCATGATGAGTGTAGAACGTATGGTACTGGCCTTCGCTGGTTTCGCTATTCTACTGTCCCTGGCCTTGGGCTGGTCCACGAGTCCCGTTTTTCACAATGAAAACTGGCTGTGGTTTACCGCTTTTGTCGGCGCCAATCTTTTCCAGTCTGCTTTTACTGGTTTCTGTCCCTTGGCCATGATCCTGAAGAAGCTGGGCGCAAAATCCGGCACTACGTTTTATTACCATTAGGGCACCTCTATTAATTCTGTTTGAGCAGATTCGTGCATGAGGACAGTGAGAACAAGGCGAAGATCGTAGCAAATAGCAGGCTATTTGCAAGATTTTCAACGAAGTTATCGCTGTCCTCATGTGCGTAGATGCCCATCATGAATTAATAGAGGTGCCCATTAGCCCGGCGACCAAATAGGTCGCCCTCAGTGCTGCAAACAGGACGCGTATCAAGGCGCGGCTTGCAGGCAATGGCAAGCCCTTGTCAAGAGGCGCAACGCGGCTATGATGGTTTGAAGCGCCTGACTTGTTGAACTTGGATGGACAGACCCGGACAGCGTCTATAAGGGTGGCCGGGTTAACCCGGAAATTGCACCAGGATGTGGGATTTCCCCAGCCTCCTCAATCAGACAAATAATATTCTACTGTAGAAACTACTCTTACTTTCTTAATATGAGGATTGTT
>JALWMK010000106.1 GCA_027083925.1 Sedimenticola sp.
TTCAAATCGCATTTTCCGGATCTCCTGTAGCAATTCTGTTGGTCTCATAATTCACCTCCTGGGTGAATATGAAACCGGACAGATCGTGTGCTACAACTCCGGACAGTTTATTTGCTCGTAACACTTGTTATGTGCTGATGTTGCAATGAAGCTAGAAACGCACCACAATATACACGGCTTCTGGCATTTCTTTTTTTCCTAGCCGTACTGCCCATTTCTAAAAGTCTAGAGTATGGGGCTTTGGGCGGCAGCAGGGCTTCCCCTGTTTTAATATGGAGAATTTCGAAATGGCTTGTAAAAAAACCACTAGAACCGTCCGTACTGGCAAGAAACCTGGGCCAAAAACCGTTCCTGTGAAACCTCACAAACGGTCTACGCCAAAGAAATGCAAGTAATGTGAAGGAAAAGAATGTCAGAAGCCACCTCCCTCGTGGTGAGAATTTAGACTGCTTCTTAGATTGTGCAATGATCTAATGGCTCTATTGCAGTCGCTCATTTCATATATTTGCCATTCCCTTTGCTCCAAAAGCATTAAATGCTCACCATTTCGGACATCCCAGACCCAATCTATATCTTCTTTTAACTCTTCAGAAATAATATTTTCTTCTACAAGAACCTGACTTCGGTATTTGTAATTTTGGCCACCGCCACGCCTGCCTCTAAGATAGCACTTTGTTACACTTTCTATTATTGATCCAATTGAACTGATTTCTTTCTTTATAAGCATTTCTTTTGCTTGACCACTAATGTCTGTCCGATTTAGCAACCAGCGAAAAAGATCCGTTAGTAATAATGTATATGCGATATTACTTCTTAAAGTGTGGTCAGAAATAAATAGATACTTGTTTCTATGCTCTACGCAAGTTCGTAGGTATCCTCTTGGAAATCTAACAACTCCATTTTTGTGATTTCGTTCGCCTAGATAATCATTTATTGCCTGTATTTTTTCTCCTACTTCCGTAGCAACTAAAAATAATTCATTGTCATTTTCTATCATATGGTCTGACCATCTTGTTTTTGCACATAACGTCTTGCTAACTGGCAGATAGCTTAGCACAGCTTTTGTGTGATAATGAGCGATAGCGAATACACAAAAGATGGGCTGAGTTAGCTGTCAAGTTGAGCAACTTGTTAGGTTTTTATATATTATTCAATAGCTTATGGAACATACCATCTTGAATCTATACTTACTCACTCCATATGCCGTTTTTAAATAATTGAAACCATTTTTCAATATCTGTTTCGTTTTTTAGTTTTACTTCTTTAAATACTTCTCTTGCAAACTCAATAGGTGAAATTCCATTTGCCGTTATTATATTTTTATCAGTTACTGATAGGTCAGGCTGATATAATTTTTCGCCTTTATATTCGGGAGCCATATATTTCAAATAATCTAATGCGTTACTCGTATGTTTTACATTGTCCAAGTAGCCTTTTTGACCTAAAAATACTGTTGCGCCACATATTCCAGCTATTGTTTTATTATTAGAGTGCAAAGTTTCTACAAGTTTATCTATTCCTTTTATGCTTTTGTCTTCCCAAGCGCTTCCACCTGGTAAAATCAAAACCGAAATATCATCTAGGTTTAATTGTTTGATTGATAAATCGGGACTGATTTTAAGCCCACCAGCAGAGGTAATATCTGAACCATCAATAGTAAAATATTTTAAGTCGGTTTTTTCACTTTTTTTCAGTTCGGGAGCTAGATACGCTATCTCCCAATCTGAATATCCATCGAAGAGAAAAACATAAATGTTTTCTTTATTCATAGTGCCCCTATTTAATATTAGTTAAAGTTTGAATTATACGCTGTGCCTCCTGACACCGTACTGTCAGGAGCAAATAATATTTTGAAGTACACTCCCACTTTTACATGGTTTTGTATAGAAAAAACCTCTATTGAGGCTTATAATTTATGCTTTTGCGTCGCAGAGATCTAACCTTATTCGTTAGGCTTTATATCCATAATTTTTAGCTACAGACACCCATTTGTCTCTTTGTTTTTCGCTTGACTCTTTGATTGTGGCAAACTCTGTTATACGAATCACCTTGATACCACAAAACCCTAGGATTGTGTTTTTCATTGCGTTGTGCCCTGGTCTACGGTATATAAAACGGTAGTACCAAGGTGGTGTATCCATAGTAACAAACAGGTGCGCAGTGCGTCCCAACAACAATTTATCCCAAAATTGGGAGTTTTCCCTATATTTGAATGCAAATCCTGGCAAGAAAGCACGGTCAAAAAATCCTTTCATTACAGCTGGCATGGTTCCCCACCAGTTAGGATAAATAAAAACAATATGCTGAGACCATTTGATTAGTTCTTGAGCTCTTAATAAATCTGTCTCAAGCTCTTGAACTTCTTTATATCCTTTCCATAATACTGGATCAAAATCTAGTTCACCTAGATTCAGTTCGCGTACTTCTGAGCCGTTGGATTTTGCTCCATCGGTATATGCTTTTGCCAATGAGCCACAGAAACTATTTTTATCTGGGTGCCCAAGAACAACGAGTATTTTTTTCATAGTATTTTTTAGCCTAACGTGATAGCTAACTGGCGCGCCTTTTTTGGCGCGTCCACGTTGAGCGTCTTGTTAGCCTTCACATGCATCTATCTAACTCTTGTTTCAATATGACAAGTTGTGATTCAATCTTTGCGCTATTTTCCTTTTCAATTGGCATAAATGTCTCGTTGCTACGATCAGAGAGGCGTTGGCAGTGCTCAGCAAGGTCGAGTAGAATAGAGTAGACAGTGCTGGTCTTTTCAAGACCAATAATTGTTCTCCAACGAACAATAGCTGCGCTCGATAACCCGGTTAATTGGTAATTGCTTGGTAGCTGAGCGTTAACTACAGAGAGAACACGCCGCTCAGCCGTAACTCTGTTGAGAAATGTATTTGTCATTTTCTCCTCGCAAAGACTCAATCCATGGGCTCAATGGGGCACGCGTAACTTTGTATACTACCGAATTAATATCGATTTCAATCTCTATGCCTCTTGTAGAGCTGTGCCTGGCTAACATGGCTGCTTTATAAGCGGAATAATCTAACGGGCATGGGATTGGGAGCCTGTAAGGTGCATCACTGGAAAAGCATGGCTTTTCCATAAAAGCCCAAGATGCCGACATCGCAATATCACGAATAGCCGTATAAACGATTCCCAATTCATAAATAACGCTCTTGGTTCCATTTTTCAGTTCATAAAGCGCTTCCTGGAGCAACTCCTCTAGATCATCGATATCCTTATTCATGGTCGCATACGGTGCGGGCGCACCTAAAGCATCCAAAAATGGGGTGTCCCGGGTGCTAAAAATACACTTAGCCTCAAGGTGCAAATGCCACGCGAAAAGCCGGCCTTGAGAAAAGTACTCACCAATTATTTTGGGATCATAAACGCTCCAGTTAATTGGAAAATTCGAGCGATCATCAGTAAATGGTAATGCCAATATATCAACATCTGACGTTGGAGATGATTCACCTCTACAAAGTGAGCCAAATACATAGATTTCGTGATTCATCGTCTAGCTAACCGCTTTATTAGAATGGCCATAAATAATCCAACAAGCAAAAAGCGAAGAGCAGTAAGTGCTGCTAAATGTCCATCTGGAACTGGTGGTGTGGTTGAAACTCCCCAGAATGCCTGCACAGATACTCGTAGTGACTCTGGCCATGAGAATTGGGGATATTGCCACGCAAGGTATGCCCCCCATACAACAACAAGAAAAATTCCACAGCCAAGGACCCTGAAAATACTTTCGCCGTTACCCCACAACAAATCGAGTGCCTTCCACTGCAAATGCCTAACGGCATGATAAAGCCTATTCCAGCTTTTATACTTGGAACGGTAATATGACTGCTTCGAGTAGGCTGCGTTGAACAAATGTTGGCCTGTAAGTGCGACCTCAATAGATGCCGCTTTATTAACTGCCGGATAATTTCCTACGTGACCGAAGTTAACACGTAAAGTACGAACAAGATCCCGCGCCAGATTCTCTTCACTAGGAAGACATCTGTCTAAAAATTCTTCATCAAGATATGTATGCTCCCAAGTCGAATAATGGAATTTGCACTCTTCGTATTGTGATCCTCTAAAATTAGACTTGGAAATATTGGCACCTGTGAAATCACACCTAATGAAGCGACAATTTCGAAAGTAGCATTGTGAGAATTCCGCTTGCTTAAATTTAACACCTACAAAGGTTTTGCCAACGGCATAAACGCGCCTTAACACTTTCTGCGTTAAATCTTCATCTCGAACATCGGAAACGATCTCCTTGTCCTCGATAACTGGCTTGGAATGGTCAACTAGTTCCATATTCATCTACCTAGGATAGAAGAAGGCTAACGCCATGCTCAGCGGCTGGCTAAAGTGGCGGGGGTTTGTGCCATAATGGAGCGACAGCGGAATGGCACAAACAACCGACGCTTTAGACAGTCCGCTGGAGCTATTTGTTATGCGGTGAATACAATTCAACTTGCATCTTTGGTTGAGGTACTGAAAACAGTTCTGAATTTCTCACCCTGGCGCACTCTTAACAACATGGAATATAATGCTTTTGGAGAATATATGCTCCATATTTCCTGGACTGCTGCCTTTGCCCCACGATAATTTTTGACATCTTGCTCTTTGGTACTGGTCCAGAACTTGGACGGGCTATTGAGTGTTTTTACCCTCTCGATTTCACGTTGATCGAATAATTTATAGTCAACCTCATAGCGTTCTCGATAGTCAACCTGCATTGCAACTCCCTCATCAAACCAAGTTGGTATTTTGGTCTGGTAAGCCCAGTAACCCAATACATCCCTCATTTGCGCGTGCATCAATTCGTGAGCCAGCAAATTTATATCAATCGTTTGATTGTTAATCACTATATATTCTTCCCAAGGCGCAGCAAATGCTTTGCCGGGGAAAACCCCCAGACCATACTTTTTTGAATTTTTGGTAGCTCCTGTGATAACTATCGTTGGCGTAGCTGAAAATGAGCCATATTTCTCTATAATCCTGTCCTTCGAACGGCTCAATAAATCAAGAACACCCTTATACTCTTCTCTATCAATATTTGGATCTATATAGATTTTCTCAGAAACATTATTGAAATCAGAATATTCTATGGTTGAGAGCCAAAACACATGCGTATAAGCGACCGCTGTGCCTGTAAATATGAGAGCTGCAAGACCAATTCCAATTATTGATAGTTTTCTCATTTGGTCACCCCAATTGCCTATATCATCCTTTTGCGCATAACGCTGAAGCTAACCGGCGCCCACACTACGCCACCAAACGGGGGCAATGCCAACCAACTCGCCGCCAGCACAAGCGGCGGTGCGAAGCACAGCGTCCGGTTGAGAGACTTGTTATGTGGTTGAATGCACTGCCGACAGGAATTGTGGCAATAAACCTGACGTTGGCTTTATTGAACAAAACGATAAACCTCCCTATTTCTTCTGCGCCCGATACGAAGCACCAAGAACAACACTGCCTTACCTGGACGGCCCTTCGGATCTTGCCGAGCATTGCCCCACAATGCTGGCACCTGTTTGATTAGACCACGTTACACAGGGTTTTTCCATGCCAAGTTGCCGGGGCAGTTGCATTGGTGATTGTGGCTGCGGAGCCGATGCAATAATGCAATTTCATGCCACTGTCATGGCAGACTGAGCGGGAACACTGCAAGAACGAAGGCACCCTCAAAGCCTAAACTATGCGCTGAACGTGATGCACACAACTGCCAGCACTTTTTGCGCTGAAGCCAAACCACATAACGATACAACTCAGCCGCGCCGTTTTTTGGCGTCGGCTGGAGTGCCTTGTTAATGTTCGTTTTCATCATCACGTAAATTCTCGATGATTATGTCACATGTTGAATAATAATAGCTCGACTCATGCGACTTCATAATGGCGGGATATGTATTGTTAGGCTTGGCATTCTTGTCAAACTCGTATTTAAAGCGCAAAGAGTGATAATACTGCTCGTCTAAATATATCTGCATAGGTGGGTGTATCCCGGCCTTAATGGCTTCTTTTGCTGTCTTCTCAATTGCCAGCAACTCAGCAAAAGGAACCCCTAAACTATTTAAGCAAACATGATTGTTCGACTTGGAAATATGAAGTAATGATTCGCCATAGTATTCATTACTACCCTGCGTTAGTACTGCATATATTTCTAGACCAAGAACTTGCCGGTAAATAGCATCAATTTCTTTTACTACATGCAAAAATATTTCTGGTCTATATGAGCAATCTATCCCTTTGCGATAATAGCCTACATCCCAATTACTTTTCATAATCAGGCTATCGGCAAAGGAAATGAATGATATATCCTTGTGGTTCTCAGCAAGCTCATCAATCTTTTCTCTTAGCTTAATAAGCTTATCCCTGCTGAGACGATTATTTCTAATTGCTTCTTTTACCCCTATAGCATCAACCAACACAAATACGGAGTATTCTCTTATGTGAAGTTGCTCCAACCATTCATGATCTACAAAAATATATGGTTTCTGGTCGTACTGCCAGCAGCCTACACATACCTTTACTTTGTCCCGAGGAAGAGTGATTGAAACTTCGTGAAACCTCGTGTGCGTATTTGCGTACCATGACAACTCTAATGAGTTATCGTTGATTCTTCTCACAGCCACCGGACTGACAAAGCCTACTTCGTAAGGATTGCACTCCTCTCCACGAAGCATTTTGTTTAGGGCTTCTTCGTACTCCTCCATATAGATTTCGCTCATGAGAAAGCAATCTCTATCAAGCGGAATTTCCTCAAATGAGTATTTATCTATATCGCTGTTGTCAAACAATACAGGTGGCTCCTACTAGAACATTAACAGTTGATTATCACGCCGGCACTAAATATCGTGATACCCGGCCGGCACTGATATTGTAATACCCCGCCAAATGTTCTATAGTGGTTCTCCATAAGCAATTGGTTTCGCAAGGAGTGCTTAACCCAATGGATTCTGTCGACCCACGTGTTGAACGGTTTTGGATGAATTATGCTGCCGTGCTGAAGCAATTCCGCATTTCTGGCAGCGCAATTCCCTGGTATCAGAAGCATATTCAGGGGTTTATCAACGATCACCCTTCTGTGCGCCTGGGATCCCACACGCCTAAATCGTTGCAGGCCTGGCTGGAAGATATCGGTCGAAATCCAGCGGTACAGGACTGGCAGTTCTGCCAAAAAGTCGATGCTTTGCGCTTGTTGTTTGCACACTTCCTGAAACTGGATTGGGCGCTTCGATTTGACTGGGATGGCTGCGCAGGCAATGCCCAATCCCTGGGGAAGGATCATCCTACGGTTGCGCGGACTTATGAGATGATCGACAAAGCGGTCAGCGACCCACAAAATCCACTTGGAAAGGCGTTTCCTGATATTTATCGCAAGTTTCTGGTCGTCATGCGACTGTCTGATTACTCTCCGAATACCGAAAGGAGCTACCTCGGATGGATCAATAGATTCCTTGTTTTTCATCACCGCAAATATCCTTTTGACTGCTCGGAACCGGAAGTTGCTTCCTTTTTAGAACATTTAGCCATAAAACGCAAAGTTTCTGGGGCTACTCAGGGGCAGGCACTCAATGCGCTGGTATTCTTTTTCGCACGGGTTCATGCGCGGAAAATACCGCCATGAGAAGTGCCTATGAGGGCTGACGGTGTAAAATACTTCCATGAACATCCATCTCATTGCCGTAGGTGACAAAATGCCCCGCTGGGTACAGGAGGGCTATCAGGAATACGCCCGGCGGCTGCCCCCCGAGTGCGCGCTGAAGCTGCTGGAGATCAGCGCCAGGCACCGGGGCAAGAATGCCGATATTGCCCGCATCGCCCGCGACGAAGGCAGGGCGATGCTGAAAGCTATCCCCAGGAGCAGCCGGGTGATCGCCCTGGAGATCAACGGGCGCAGCTGGCGCACGGAAGACCTTGCCACGCTATTGCAAAACTGGATGGCGGACGGGCGGGATGTATCGTTGCTGGTGGGCGGCCCGGAGGGACTGGCGCCGGAGTGCCGGGAGCGGGCGGATCAGCTCTGGTCACTTTCTCCCTTGACTCTGCCACACCCCCTGGTGCGGGTGGTGATTGCGGAGCAGCTGTACCGGGCCTGGAGCATTCTTAACAACCACCCCTACCACCGCGCATGATTGTTCTGGCTTCACAATCCCCCCAGCGGCAGGCACTGCTGAATCAGATCGGCGTTGCCCATGAGGTGGTCGCCGTGGACGTGGACGAGACCCCTCTCGACATGGAACCAGCCCTGGAGTATGTGCAACGCATCACCCTGGCCAAGGTTTGGGCAGGACAGCAGTTGGCTCCTGCACTGCCGGTACTGGCTGCCGATACCTGCGTGGTCGTCAACGATGCCATTTTGGGCAAGCCGGAGGATGAGGAACATGCCGTACGAATACTGCAGTTGCTGTCGGCGACCACGCATCAGGTGTACACCGGCATCGCCCTGACACAGGACGGCAAGGCGCACTACCGGTTGAGCAACAGCCAGGTGCGCTTTCGCGCCATCAGTGAGGTGGAAGCCCGGCGCTACTGGGCCACGGGAGAACCTGCAGACAAGGCCGGGGGCTATGCGATACAGGGACGCGGGGCGTTGTTTATCGAACATATTTCCGGCAGCTACTCCGGTATCATGGGGCTGCCCTTGTATGAAACCGGGCAATTACTGGCGAATGTCCCCGGCTGGTCGGTGTAATATAGAGGGATGAGCGAAGAGATACTGATCAATGTCACCCCACCGGAAACCCGGGTTGCCCTTATCGAAAACGGCATCGCCCAGGAAGTGCTGATCGAGCGCAGCTCCAACCGCGGACTGGTGGGCAATATATACAAGGGCAAGGTCTGCCGGGTGCTGCCCGGCATGCAGGCCGCATTCGTGGATGCCGGGCTGGCACGGGCGGCATTCTTGCACGCTGCCGATATCAGCAGCGGTAACGGCGACAAGTCCACCGACATCACCCAATTGGTCAGGGAAGGCAGCTATATCGTGGTGCAGGTGGTGAAAGACCCCCTGGGTTCGAAAGGCGCAAGGTTGACCACGAATATTTCCATCCCCTCCCGCTATCTGGTGTTCATGCCCAACAGCAACACCACCGGCATTTCCCAGAAGATCGAGGACGATGAAGAACGCCAGCGCCTGAAAAATATATTGCGCGAGGTCTCCGAGGAATGCGGGCTGAAAGGCGGCTTTATCGCCCGCACCGCAGCCGAGGGGATCGATGCGGAGGAATTGCGCACGGATATGTTGTTCCTGCAGCGCCTGTGGCAGTGCATCCAGGAAAAAACCACCTCCGCCAATACCATAAAGATCGTCCACGAAGATTTGCCTCTGGCGCTGCGGGCTTTGCGCGACCTGGCCGGGCCGGAAGTGGAGAAAATCAGCATCGACTCCCGCTCCACCTGGGAAAAGGCGGTGAACTTCGCGGAAAAATTCAACAAGGATATCGCTTCCCTGGTGAAGTATTATCCCGGCGAGCGCCCCCTTTTCGACCTTTATAATGTGGAGGACGAAATCCAGAAAGCGCTGGCGCGCCGGGTGGATCTGAAATCCGGCGGCCACCTCATCGTGGATCAGACCGAGGCCATGACCACCATCGACGTCAACACCGGCGGCTTCGTGGGGCACCACAATCTGGAAGAGACCATTTTCAAGACCAACCTGGAAGCCGCCCAGGCCATCTGCCGACAGCTGCGGCTGCGTAATCTTGGCGGCATCATCATCATCGACTTCATCGACATGGCCGAACAGGAGCACAAGCGCCAGGTCATGCGCACCCTGGAACGCTGGCTGTCCAGGGACCATGCACGCACCACCGTTTGCGAAGTCTCTTCCCTGGGGCTGGTGGAAATGACCCGCAAGCGCACCAGGGAATCTCTGGAGCATGTGCTTTGCGACAACTGCCCCACCTGCAACGGCCGCGGTTACATCAAAACAGCGGAAACCACCTGTTACGAAATCTTCCGTGAAATACTGCGTGAGGCGCGCCAGTTTGAAAGCCAGTCGCTGCTGGTGCTGGCTTCACCGGAGGTGGTGGATCGGCTGCTGGATGAGGAATCCCAGGAGCTGGCCGAGCTGGAGCAATTCATCGGCAAACCCATCCGCCTCCAGGCCGAAACGCTCTATACCCAGGAGCAGTACGATGTGGTGCTGGTTTGAATGCCAGGCGATCCAACAAGGCGGATTGAGTTGCTCTGGGGAATATTCAAGCATCTGATAACGCGGCTCTTCCAACTGCTGTGCCTCATTGTCATTCTCGTCGCAATCGCAAAGGCGCTGATCTTCGGCTTTGCCCTGTATGCAGAAAACAACCGGCCAACCATCGAGCGCTGGGCCAGCGCCATTGTCGGTACCCCGGTGCGGTTCAGCAACATCGAAACCTACTGGGCCGGCATTACCCCGCGGCTCTGGGTGCGCCAGCTCTCCCTCGGCGATGAGGAAAAGCTGCTTCTGGGAGATGCCCTGGTAGGGATAAACCTGGGTGCATTACCCTGGTGGAAGCAAAACCTGCCCATCAACATTCATCTCGAAGGCACCCGTATCCAGATCCTCCGGGATGCGGCCGGCAAAACGCGTATCTCCGGTCTGCAACAATTTGCGGGCGGTAACAGAAAACTGCCTGCCTATATTTTTCTGGAAGACACCACGATCGATCTTCAGGACGAAAAACGTGGCGCCCGCATTCATCAGGGACATTTGAGTGTAAAGATGCTGACCCGGGGAAACCACAGCAGCCTCAGCATCTCTTCCCGTGAACAGGGCTTTCAGGTGCAGGCGGAAATAGATGGTTCGATCTCCAGCGGAAACTGGTCAGGCATATTCTGGTCACAGGGACGCAACCTGCAAACAGAGCAACTGCTGCAGGCCTATCTCCCCGACGGCTATCTGCTGAGCAACCTGCAACTGGCTTTTCAGGCATGGAGCTACTGGGAACAGGGACAGCACCGCAGCACACGGGCATTGATCGATCTGGACGAGGTAAACCTGCATACCCCCGACAGCACAGCCCTCAAGCTCACCCGCTTGCAGGGTGACCTGCTCTACGAAAAACACGATACGGGCTGGAAACTGCAACTGAAGGGCTTCCGCATGAATGCTGACACGTATCAGTGGAAAGATACCGACATGGCAATGCTGATGCAGCAGGGAAAACTGTTGCTGGGCATATCACAAATTGATCTTCAGGGGGCCGCAAAGCTGTTGCCGCTACTGCCACAGGATCATGCAACCAGAAAGCTGCTGGAAGCCCTGTCTCCCGGCGGCTTGCTGAGTTCCCTGCACGCCAGCATCGACCTCGGTGACCTGGCGTCCAGCCCAAGCTTTTACAGCAAATTCCATCGGCTATCGAGTCAGCCCCGGGGAGAACTGCCCGGCATCAGCAATTTCAGCGGCAACATCCTGTTGCGCAAAGACTCGGCCCGGCTGCGCCTGGACACTCAGAATGCGCAGATCCGCTTCATGACCCTGTTTCGCCAGCCCCTTTCCCTGCGTCTGCTCCAGGGCGAAATCGAATGGCAGAAAAAGGGTGAAGACAGCTGGGTATTGCACAGTGAGCACCTGCTTGCTGACAGTCCTGACCTGCAGACGATCAGCCGCCTGCGGGTGGAAAAGGCTGCCGGAAACCCACCCATCATGGACATACAAGCCGACTTCCGCAATGGCAACGGTAAACGAGCCGGGCTGTATTATCCGGTGGGTATCATGTCCGACAATCTGGTTGCCTGGCTGGATGCCGCCATTGTGTCCGGCAGCGTCCCACAAGGCAGCTTCCTGTTTTATGGTCCCCTCGCCCCGGGGCATTTCCCTTTTGACCAAACCCGCGATGGTCATTTTGAAGTGCTGTTCGATGTAAAAGACCTGAAACTGGCCTACCAGGATCAGTGGCCGCCACTAACAGGCACCTCCGCCAGGGTGCGCTTCCACAACAACAGCCTGAGCATCCAGGCCAAGCGGGCGCGCATTTACCAAACACAGGTTCGTCACGCAACTGCAAACATCGCCTCCCTGCACCCAATCAGCCCCTTGCTCGTCGGCGGCAAGACAACAGGCCCCATGGCCGACTATCTGCGCATTTTGCGTGAAACCCCGCTGAAACACGCGGTTGCAAACCGGATCAAGGGTCTGTCGGCCAACGGTAACTCCGGCTTGCAACTACAACTTGAGATCCCCCTCGCAGCCCACACAACCCCGCCGGAATTTGATATTGCCATTGATTTCAAACAGGGGGCCTCCCTGACCCTGGCGCAACAACAACTCCTGCTGCGCAATCTGCAAGGGCAACTGCAAATAAACAATCAGGGATTGTTTGCCGATGCCGTTCAGGCCACAGCCCTGGGCGGAGATGTATCACTTTCCGTACGCCCCGCCGGGAACACGACCCTGATCGAGGCACAAGGCAGGATTCCCGCACAGGGATTGCAGCGGCAGTATCCCCAGCTGGCCCCGCTGGGCCTGCAGGGTGCGGCTGATGTGGAGCTGTCCCTGACCATACCCGGGCTGGATGCCCTCCGGGAAACAGCGACCAGACTGCACATACAATCAACACTTGAAGGAATGGCCGTGGACATGCCCCCTCCCTTGGGAAAAAAGACCGCACAAAGCATCCCTTTGCGACTGGATATGCAGCTGGGTGATACATCCACCTCAACCACCATAAAATATGGCGGCCTCCTCGGCATCACCTTCAAGCAGGACAGTACGCAGGGGGATGAGCTGCTGGCGAAAATATCTTCGCTCCCTGTGCGCAGCTGGCTGCGCCATTTCAGCGGCCAGAACAACCAGGATCTTTCGTCTGTAAAACTCAGACGCATACGTCTGGAAACAGAAAAGCTGGATGCCTCACCCCTGATTGCCTCCTCATTCCTGCTGGATTTGCGCCACTCTGCAGGCAAGTGGAAGGGGTGGATAAGCTCTGACAACATCAGTGGCAATCTGGCATTTTCAGACGATCTTTACAGCCAGCCCCTGGTGCTCAACCTCGACAAGCTGCACCTGCAAACTTCAGCGGAAAAAAACACAAAGACACCGCCAGCATCAACGGAAAAGCTCCTGCCAAGTGATTTTCCCGCCCTCCACATCAGCAGCCGGCGCTTGGTGCTGAACAAGGCAAAACTCGGGAGCCTGGAGCTGCGCACCACCAGGCAGGCGGACACCCAGATCATCGAAAAGCTGGAGGCCCACGGCAAACTGGCAGACATCTCTGTTCGCGGCAGCTGGGAATACAGCGCCGGTAGCGGCATCACCTGGCTCAAGGGCGCGGTCACCACGGACAACATGGGGAAACTGTTGAAGAAGGCTCTTCACATGGACTTTCTCTCGGGCAGCAAAACCCACCTCAGTTTTGACCTGAGCTGGGTGGGCGCGCCTTTCCAGCCCAATGTCAAACAAATGCAGGGAGAAGCCCAGCTGGACATGACCCAGGGCAGGTTCCTGCACTTCAAGCCCGGGCTGGCGCGCATCCTGGGACTGGTCAATTTTGACACCTTGCGCCGACGCCTGAAACTCGACTTCAAGGACGTCTACCAGCAAGGCATGGCCTTCGATACCATCATGGGGAATTTCCAGTTCGACGCCGGCCAGATGTATACCAACAACCTGGAAATCATCGGGCCTTCCGCTTCTGTCCTGATTGCCGGGAGCATCGACCTGATCAACGAAACCTACGACCAGGTACTGTCCGTGTCACCACGCCTGGATGCCACGCTCCCCGTTGCCGGCGCCATTGCCGGAGGGCCTGCCGCCGGCCTGGTCGTACTACTGGCCCAGCAGGCTTTTTCCGAGAGGCTGCAGAAAATCCAGCGCATCACCTACAACATCAGCGGCACTTGGGATGATCCAAAATTAACCCGGCTGAACACGGATATCGAAGAAGACAAAGAAACCTCGGTGTTAGATCAATAATCTTGCTCATGGTCTTCTTCCAGGATTGATGGTTGATGAGATTCCCTCTTGGCGCATTGTGGCTCACCCGAAGGATGCTCTGAAAAAGCCTTTAACCGCATGTTGAAAATGGCCATACGTCCTTGTACGGCGTACAGATACAGCAAAGCAATAGTCTCTACCTATCAAGCAAATCAATAAATACAATTTCTACTATAGCTCTCCGTTGGCAATAATAGCTCCACATTAACGAGACATTAACCAAACAGGAGAAATTCCATGTACAACCAAGAAGGTTTGACCGTACCCCGGGTAGTATTCAAAACCCGCCAGAACAACGAGTTCATTGACGTCAGCAGTGATGACATCTTCCAGGGCAAAACTGTAGTGGTATTTTCACTGCCGGGCGCATTTACCCCCACCTGCTCTTCCACCCATTTGCCCCGCTACAACGAGCTGGCTGCCACCTTCAAGGACAATGGTGTGGATGAAATTGTCTGCATTTCCGTCAATGACGCCTTCGTCATGGACGCCTGGAAGGAAAACCAGGAAGCGGAAAACGTGCGCCTGATCCCCGACGGAAATGGTGAATTCACCCTCGGTATGGACATGCTGGTAGACAAGTCCGACCTGGGATTCGGCATGCGCAGCTGGCGCTATTCCATGCTGGTAAAAGATGGTGTCATCGAGAAGATGTTCGTCGAGCCCGACGTGCCCGGCGATCCTTTCGAGGTTTCCGATGCGGACACCATGCTGGACTACATCAACCCCAAGGCACAAAAGCCGAAAGCGGTGAGCATCATCACCAAACCCGGCTGCCCGTTCTGTGCCAAAGCCAAGGAAATGCTTCACTCGCAGAACATGGATTATGAGGAAATCATCCTTGGCCGCGACGCCAGTCTACGCAGCCTGCGTGCGATCACTGGCAGCGAAAAAGTGCCCCAGGTGTTTGTCGAAGGTAACTACATTGGCGGCTCGGAAGAACTGGAAGCCTATTTGAAAGGAGAATCCAGGCAGGCAGCTTGACTCATCACAGGGAGCGCCTTGCGCTCCCTTGCAAGAACCGGACAAGAGGATAAAGGCAGTGAACAACAAATTTGATTTAATCACCATTGGCGGCGGTAGCGGCGGCCTTGCGGTGGCAGAAACCGCAGCCCGCCTGGGCAAAAAAGTTGCGGTGGTGGAAGCACACAAAATGGGCGGCACCTGCGTGAACAATGGCTGCGTACCCAAAAAGGTCATGTGGATCGCTGCCAACCTGGCGCATGCTGTTGATGATGCAAACGGTTTTGGCATCCCCACCAGGCGCGGCAAAACCGACTGGCCGGCGCTGGTGGCCGGACGGGAGAATTACATCCGCAACATCAACGAATACTGGGACGGCCATGTGGACACACTGGATATCCGGCATATCCACGGGCATGCCCGGTTCGTGGACGGCCACAGTATCCAAGTGGAAGGGCAGCACTACAGCGCCGACCACATCGTACTGGCAACCGGCGGGCGCCCCATGGTTCCCCCCGTACCGGGCGCGGATCTGGGAATCACCTCGGACGGATTCTTTGCCCTGGAACAACAACCCAAAACAGTGGCCATTATCGGTGGCGGCTATATCGGGGTGGAGCTGGCCGGGGTATTGCAGGCACTGGGTTCACAGGTGTCGGTAATCGCACTGGAAGACCGGGTGCTGGAGCGCTTCGACCCCATGATTTCCAAAGTACTCATGGCAGAAATGCAAAAGCAGGGCATTCGCCTGCACATGAGCTACCAGGTAAATGGCCTCAGCAAAAACGGTGAGCAGATCAGCATACACGGCGCGGCCGGCGAACAACTCGACGGCTACGACTGCGTAATCTGGGCCATCGGCAGAGCGCCCAACACCAGGGATCTCAATCTCGAGGCGGCAGGCGTGGCAATCCAGGCGAACGGCATGGTGCCCACAGACAGCTTCCAGAACACTAATGTACCCGGCATCTACGCCATTGGCGACATCACCGGGCGCACACCCCTCACCCCGGTCGCCATTGCCGCAGGGCGCAAGCTGGCCACACGCCTGTTCGACAACCAGTCCGGCAGCCAGGTAGACTATGACAATATCCCCAGCGTGGTGTTCGCCCATCCCCCGGTGGCCACCGTGGGACTCACCGAAGCCGAGGCACGGGAGAAACACGCAAAGATCAGCATCTATCAAGCGGAGTTCACGCCCATGCGCCATGCACTCTCCCGGCATGGCACGAGTACCGCCATGAAACTGGTCTGCGCCGGCGAGAAGGAACAGGTGGTAGGCATACACCTGATTGGCGACAACGTGGATGAAATGCTCCAGGGCTTTGCCGTAGCGGTAAAGATGGGCGCAACCAAGGCGGACTTCGACAACACCATCGCCATTCATCCTGTAAGCGCGGAAGAACTGGTCACCATGAAGACCCCCCTACCGGAAGTGCAGTACGATGAGGACAGCAGCGAGGAATGGCGGAAAGCCAGCTGAAAAACCCGGCCTGACCGGTGGCGAACCGGTCGGGCTGGTTCCTTTGTCCAGCAGGGTGGCTGCGAACCTGCGCCAGGGAAACAATTGCTGCTGGCTCCGGAAAGCTCCAACGGCAGCCCGGGAGGCGACAGCGCGGGAATGTCGCTCCCCCTGTCACGCCCCGTCAACACCGGCACGCCAGAATGCAGCAGTGCACACTGCCTGATCGTTGCCGTAAGCTGAGCTGGATTTGCAGGTTCCCGCCGCCTATACCAGCCTTGCTCCCTGTATAGGGCACCTCTATTAATTCATGATTGGCATCTACGCACATGAGGGCAGCGATAACTTCGTTGAAAATCTTGCAAATAGCAGACTATTTGCTGCGATCTTCGCCTTGTTCTCACTGCCCTCATGCACGAATCTGCTCAAACAGAATTAATAGAGGTGCCCTATATTCAAAATTCCCGGATGCTATAACCTGAATCCGCAGGTTCAGATTAGAATTAACCCAACCGCCAAATAGGTCGTCCCCAGGGCTTCAAGCAGGCCGTGATGCACTGTTCACATGACCATCTGGTGCACACAGCCCGCTAATTCCTGGTCTCGGATTCCGACTCCCGATTCAGGCTGTCCACGGTCTTGGCCACCACCATATCGGAAGTGACATTCAGGGAGGTGCGCGCCATGTCGAGAATGCGATCCACCACCACGATCAGCGCCATATATTCAATAGGCAGGCCGGCCTGGTTGAGAATCACCACCATCATCACCAGGGAGGCGCTGGGCAATGCGGCTACACCCACACTCAGGGCCACCACGGTGAATCCCAGCAGCAGCTGGTCTCCCAGGTTCATGCCCACCCCGGCCAGATTGGCGATGTACAGCACTGCGATGGTGAGATAGGCGGCGGTGCCATCCATGGAGACCGTCGCCCCCAGGGGCAAGACGAAGCTGGCCGTCTCTTTTTTCACACCGCCTTTTTCCACCGCTACACGCATGCTCACGGGCAGGGTAGCGGCACTGGAGGCGGTGGAGAAGGCCATCAGTGGCACTTCCTTGATTTTGTTCAGATATTTCCAGGGGTTGATGCGCGCAAACAGACTCATGACCGCCGGCAGGGTCACCAGGGCGTGGAAAATCAGCACGCCCAGCACCACCAGTATGTATTTCCACAGACCAATCAGGGTCTCGATGCCCTGATCTGCCACCACATAGCTGATGAGGCTGAACACCCCCAGGGGGGTAAACAGAATCACCCATCGCGCCAGCTTGAGCATGGCTTCACTGATGCCGGTGAATACATCCAGCATCACGCTGTGGTGTTTTTCTTCCAGGTACAGGCTGGCCACCCCGAACAATATCGCAAACACGATTACCTGCATCATGGAACCAGTGGCAAGAGAATTGAAAATATTGGTGGGAATGAAGCTCAGCAACATGGCACTGAGGGAAAACGGCGCCACGTCCTTGGCCCGGTCATAGCTCAGGCCTTCCGGGGAAACTGCATCCCCGATGGGAAACACATTCATGGCGACCACCGCCAGCAGCACCGCCAAAGCCGTGGTCAGCACATACAGTCCGATGGTTTTCAGACCGATACGGCGCAGCTGCTCCAGCCCGCCCAGCCCGGAAATCGCTACATAGATGGAAGCAAACACCAAAGGCACCACCAGCATTTTCAGAAAAGCGACAAACGCCTTTCCCAGTGCCTTTTGCGCCAGTGCCCATTCTGGCAGGAGGATGCCAAACAGAATGCCCAGTATGATGCCGGCCACCACCAGCTTGTTGGTCGATTCTTCCCGGGAGATATAGCGCAGTATCTTGGTCATCTAGCTTTCCACAAATTGGCACAGTGTCTGGAGAATACCACGATCACCCGCCTGTTCCGCCACCAGCACCTGACGGCAACCCAATTCCTTCGCATGGGTCGCAGTGCGCTCACTCAGTACGACCAGGGGGGTTCGGCAAAGCTTTTCCTTCCCTTCAGGGCCGAGCAACTGCAACAAATTATCCAGTATTCCGGAACTGGTCACGGCCACCACATCCACCATCTGCTCCCAACCACGCACCAGATTGTCTGCACTGCGCCGGGGCAGGCGCCGCTCATACACTTCTGCATAGATTACTTTCGCCCCCCGCTTTTCCAACTCCTGCTTCAGCAGCTCCCGGCCGCCACGGCCGCGTATGATCGTCACCCGCCGCCCCTGCATATCCGCCAGGGCATTCTGGGCCAGCAGTCCTTCGCTGTCGCAGCGTTGCCCGGGAACCAGGGTGGCGGACAAGCCGTGTTCTTCCAGGCTGGCCGCCGTGGCCTCGCCAATGGCGGCGATCTGCAGATTGAGGGGCAGTTCATCGGGCAACAAGGGAAAAGCATGCACGACGGCGTTCACGCTGATGAAAATCAGTAAATCACTGCGCCCGGCTTCGTGCAGAGCTTCACGGACGGCCTGCACATCATCCGCAGGGGCAATTTCCATGGCGGGAAAACGCAGGGGGCGGCCATGGGCCGTTTCGATCATGCTGCAAAGCGGCCCGGCCTGATCTGCAGGACGGGTGATGAGCACGCTCAGGCCGTGCAGATGGCAGCTCATGCCTGCTGGTACAATTCCTTGAGAATTTGCGCGGCGCCTGCATCCAGCAGACGCTCCGCCAAGGTCACGCCCAAGGTTTCGGCGTCTGCCGCCGGGCCACGGATCTCGTCCTGGATGATGGTCTTGCCATCGACGCTGCCCACCAGTCCGCGCAGCCAAAGCTGGTCGCCTTCCAGCAGGGCGTGGCCGGCAATGGGCACCTGACAGCCGCCTTCCAGACGATTGTTCATAGCGCGTTCAGCCAGTACACGGATCGCCGTATGCGAGTGATGCAGCGGCGCGATGAGGGCGTTCACCCGCGCATCATCGGCGCGGCACTCGATACCCACCGCACCCTGGCCGATGGCAGGCAGGCTTTGCTCCGGCTCGATAAATGTACGGATGCGTCCGGCAAACTCCAGCCGGATCAACCCGGCGGCCGCCAGGATGATGGCGTCGTATTCGCCTTCATCGAGTTTGCGCAGGCGGGTGTTCACATTGCCGCGCAGGGGCAGCAATTCCAGATCGGGACGCCGCGCCATGATCTGGCTCTGACGGCGCAGGCTGGAGGTGCCCACCTTCGCCCCCAGGGGCAGTTCGTCCAGGCTGGCATAGGCGTTGGAGACAAAGGCATCGCGGGGATCTTCCCGCTCCATGATCACCGGCAGATGCAGACCTTCCGGTAACTCCACAGGCACATCCTTCATCGAATGCACGGCAATATCGGCGCTGCCTTCGAGCATGCCCTGTTCCAGTTCTTTTACGAACAACCCCTTGCCGCCAATTTTAGCCAGGGGGGTGTCCAGGATCTTGTCACCCTGGGTGCTCATGCCCAGCAGCTCCACGTCAATGCCAGGATGCGCCGCCTTCAGGGCCGCCGCTACATGTTCAGCCTGCCACATGGCAAGGGGGGATTTTCGGGTGGCAATGCGAATCAGATCAATAGTCATGGGATGGCAGCAGGAAAGTGGATATCAATGGCATAGTATGCCAAAGATGCGCGGCTCAATACAGGTGAATGCAACAGGAGAACGGGATGCAAACCCCAGCCACCCCCCACCGGCCCTGGCGGGACAATTATCCAGCGTACCCCCAGCGACACTGCACGCAACCCGGTTCCTGCCCAGCGCCTTGGCTTCATACAGGATCCTGTTCACCCGGGCCAGCAGGCTCTCGGGGACAGCTGCTGCAATCCGGCAGCTAAGGCAGACCGAGGGTTTGCTGCGATCTTCGCCTTGTTCTCACTGCCCTCATGCACGAATCTGCTCAAACAGAATGAATAGAGGCGCCCTAAATGCGAAAATGCCTTTCCAGCCGCAGATCTTTCCAGCCGCAGATCTTGGAAGGGACGCATGATCAGGTTACTATCCAGCACTTCTCCGTCAACGATAAACCTTCCATACTACGAAACCATGAAGAGTGCCTCCAATAATTCGTAATCGGCGCCTTTGCGTTTGAACGGTGCGACAACCGCGTTGAAAACCTTGTAAATAGCACATTATTTGCTGCGGCCTTCACCTTGTTCCCGCACCGCTCAAACACAAGCCTGCTCAAACGGCATTATCGGAGGAACCCTGAAAACAAGGGTAGCGCATCCCGCTAACCCAAGACACAGGAATTCCGGGTTATGACCACGACATCCAGGTACACAGCCAGCCAGACCGCTGACTTGCATGACTTTCGGCAAACAGTCATCGATGCTTCCCGAACCCAACCGGTGGTTGTGGATTTCTGGGCGGACTGGTGCGCACCCTGCCACGCCATTGCGCCCCATTTACAGCGTGTCATGGAGGAAATGGCAGACCAGGTCAACCTGGTGACAGTGGAGGTGGACGAAGGGGAAAACATGAAACTGGCAGGAAAATACAAGCTGCGAGGCTTCCCCACCATCATGCTGTTCGTGAATGGCGAGGAAGTCGCACGTTTTGCCGGGAACCGGGCCAGCCACTGGATTCGTGACTGGCTGCAGCAGCATCTTCCCCGCTAACCCGCATTCCTCAACAGGTCGCCCCCGTTTTGGAAAAAGACCAATGATTCAGGCTGCTATTAACCCGGCGACCAAATATGTCGCCCTCAGTGCTTCAAACAGGGTGCTGATTCACATATCCCTGCCATTTTGGGGTTAGAATAATCGCCACTGGACAAAGCGGATCGTCACATGCCCTGGCTGCAAGCACACCTCGAAGTAGAAAAACCCCAGGCCGCTCTTATCGAGTTGCTGTTCGAACAGCTTGGCGCGCTCTCCACCACCCTGGCCGATGCAAAAGACGAACCCATGCTGGAGCCACCGCCGGGCACCACGCCCCTGTGGAGCTACACCAGGGTAAGCGCCCTGTTCGAGGGTGACACGGACGCCGACAACCTGCGCGCCAGCATCGACCAGGTGCTGGCCCGGGAAAACAGCCGGCGGCTGCAGTTGGAGCTACTGGAAGACCAGGCATGGGAACGCGCCTGGCTGGAACACTTCCAACCCATGAAATTCGGGCGGCATCTGTGGATCTGCCCGACGGGAAAAGAAATTCCGGTACCGCAGGCCACCGTTATCCACCTGGATCCCGGCCTGGCTTTTGGCACCGGCACCCACCCCACGACAGACCTGTGCCTGCAATGGCTGGATGGGGCGCAGATAAGAGACAAAACAGTCATTGATTTCGGCTGCGGCTCCGGAATTCTCGCCATCGCGGCACTGAAGCTGGGTGCAGCCAGGGCAATCGCCGTGGATCACGATCCCCAGGCACTCATCGCCACCCACAGCAACGCCGTGCAAAATGGCGTGGCCAATCGACTGGAAACCTTTGCCGCCGAAGATTTCCCACCCCGGACTGCAGACGTGGTGCTGGCCAATATCCTTGCCAACGTACTCATCGAGCTGGCACCGCAGATAAAGTCCCTGCTCAAGCCCGGTGGGCAGCTGGTACTCTCCGGCATCCTGCATCACCAGACTGCCGATGTTACACAGGCCTATGCGCCGGAAATCCTGTTCCCACCTCCCGGCCAGCTGGGCGACTGGGCGCGCCTGAACGGAAAATCTTCATGAAAGTCCGCTGTCCCCACTGCAAGGTCATCTACAACATCAAATCCTCAACCCTGGCGGATGCAGGCTTCAAAGTGGTATGCGGCGAATGCCATGATGTGTTTGAGGTAAGGAACGGTGACGCCTCCCGGAAAACCGCGGCGGACAGCAACAGCCAGGGACTGCAACCGGGTGTAGAAATGCAGGATCTCCTTGCAGATCTGCAGCACAGCCTGGACAAACAAGACACGAAGCAGAGCACCCAGGAAACCATAGACAGCTTCTTGCCCCCAGTGCCGCCAGACTCACTGTTTGCCGAAAAACCCGGCCAGGGCGAGTTTCTGACCGACCAGCCGGAAGCAAAAGAAGAAGAATTCCTTGCGGAGTTTTCCCGGCAGAATAAGCCGGTATCCCCGCTTGCAATCGCTTCGCTGCTGGTATTGTTGCTGACAGCACTGGCCCAGCTTGCCTGGATAGAAAAAGAACGGCTTCTGCAGTTTCCCCGGGTTCATACCGCCGCCAGCCATCTGTGCTCCTACTTTGGCTGCACTTTGCCCCAGATCCGGACAAAAGAAGAAGAGTCATTTCTCGTAGTGGATCGCTCCCTGCAGGCGCACAGCAGACAGCCGGGCGCTTACCAACTGGATGTTTTGCTGCGCAACGCCGCTTCATCCACCAAAACCCTGCCTGCCTTGCAGTTGAGCCTGCTGGATGACAAGCAAGCCGCTATCGCCAGACGCACCTTCCCGCCTAGCGACTACATGACAGGCCACAAACAGCCCCGGCAGCTTGCTGCGGGCGAACTGCTGGAAATCCAGCTGCTGTTGCTGCCCCCGGAAGAGCATTTCTCCGGGTACAGGCTGGACTTCATCCCCACAGATTCCTCATGAATATCGGCAAACTGCAACTTTCCGGCAACCTTATCCTGGCCCCCATGGCCGGCATCACCGACCTGCCCTTTCGCAACCTGTGCAGACGCTTCGGCGCAGCCCTGGCCGTCTCAGAAATGATCAGTGCAGACACCAGCCTGTGGGGCAGCAAAAAAACCCAGACTCGCCTCCACCGCGAGGGGGAAACACCGCCAGTGGCGGTACAAATTCTGGGCGCCACCCCGGAAAAACTGGCCCGGGCCGCCCGCATCAACGTGGACTGTGGCGCCGAAATTATCGACATCAACATGGGCTGCCCGGCGAAAAAGGTCTGCAAGCTTGCTGCCGGTTCCGCCCTGCTGCAGGATGAACTCCTGGTCGGCAGAATACTCGATGCCGTGGTCAGCGCCGTGGACGTGCCAGTTACCCTGAAAATCCGTACCGGCTGGGACAAACAAAGCATCAATGCTCCCACCATCGCAAGAATTGCCGAGGCCAACGGCATTCAGATGTTGTCCGTACATGGCCGCACCCGCGCCTGCAAGTTCGCCGGAGAAGCCGAATATGAAACCATTCGTGAAGTAAAACAGGCAGTTAGTATTCCGGTGGTGGCAAATGGCGATATCGGCGACGAAAAAAAGGCGCAACAGGTGCTGAAATTTACCGGCGCTGACGCTATTATGATAGGCCGTGGAGCGCAGGGCAGGCCATGGATATTCCGCCATATTGCCCACTATCTCACCACTGGTGAGCAACTACAGGAGCCGGAGCTGCAGTGGATTGGGGATCTACTGCTGGAGCACCTGGATGCGCTGTACAGCCTCTACGGCCGGCAACACGGCGTACGCATAGCGCGCAAGCATGTCGCCTGGTACAGCAAGCATTTGCGGGGGGGCGCAACATTCCGCCGGAAAATCAACCAGGTGGAAGATACGCAAGGTCAGCATGACCTGATCAAAGATTTTTTTATTGCCGGGGTCCAGGGGAGAAGGCAGCATGAATTTTGAAGAGACAGGCGGCAGCATGAGTGCCGAAACCTTTACTGTGGAAAGACAATCCCGGGAAGACTCCCTGAGCGACTGCGTCCGCGATGCTCTTGGCGGCTATTTCACCCGACTCAACGGCCATGGCACAAGCGATCTGTATCAGCTGGTGATGGAAGAGGTGGAACGCCCCCTGTTTGAGACCGTAATGGAACATACCGGCGGCAACCAGACCCGTGCGGCCGCCCTGCTGGGCATCAGCCGCAGCACCCTGCGCAAGAAACTGGCGTATTACAAGCTTGGCTGAAACCCGGCACACTGACCTGTTACACCCGACTTTCAGGAATCCACAACATGACTGCAATTACCCGAGTCCTCATCAGCGTTTCCGACAAGGAAGGCGTGATCGAATTCGCCCACGGGCTGGCCCGGGCCGGGGTGGAGATCCTCTCCACCGGCGGCACCGCAAAATTGTTGCAGGACAATGGCATCGACGTCATGGAAGTCAGCGACTACACCGGCTTCCCGGAAATGATGGACGGCAGAGTCAAGACCCTGCACCCGAAGATTCACGGCGGCATCCTCGGTCGCCGCGGCACGGACGATACGGTCATGGCAGAACACGGCATCGGCCCTATCGACCTGGTAGTCGTCAATCTCTATCCTTTCGAGAAAACCATCGCCAACCCGGATTGCGACCTGGCCACCGCCATCGAGAACATCGATATCGGCGGCCCCACCATGATTCGCGCCGCCGCCAAGAACCACAAGGATGTTGCCGTGGTGGTGGATCCCGCCGATTACACCCGAATTCTTTCGGAAATGAAGAACAACGGCAACGCCCTGAGTGATGATTTCCGTTTCCGCCTGGCGGTGAAGACCTTCGAACACACCGCCCGCTACGATGGCGCCATTGCCAACTACCTGGGCGCCATGAGCGATGACGGCCAGAAGCAGGACTTTCCCAACACCATCAACCTGCAATACCGCCAGGCGCAGACCATGCGCTACGGCGAGAACCCGCACCAGAAGGCAGCATTCTTCCGCGAGGACGATGTACAAGAGGCATCTGTTGCAACCGCCCGCCAGCTCCAGGGCAAAGAGCTGTCCTACAACAACATCGGCGACACCGACGCTGCCCTGGAGTGCGTCAAACAGTTCAGCGAAGGCCCGGCCTGCGTCATCGTCAAGCACGCCAACCCCTGTGGCGTGGCTATCGGCGGCAACCTGCTGGAGGCCTACAACCGCGCCTACGCCACGGATCCCGAGTCCGCCTTCGGCGGCATTATCGCCTTCAATGAAGAGCTGGACGCACCAACCGCCAGTGCTATCGTCGAACGTCAGTTCGTGGAAGTGATCATCGCGCCTGCCGTGTCAGCCGAAGCTGCCCAAGTGGTCGCCGCCAAAAAAAACGTGCGGCTACTGGCCTGCGGCTCATGGGGCAATACTCCAGCGCCACGCCTTGATTTCAAGCGTGTAAACGGCGGCCTGCTGGTGCAAGATGCGGACCTTTCCCTGCACAACGAGTTGACCGTGGTCAGCAAGCGCCAGCCAACCGAACAGGAAATGGCGGATTTGCTGTTCACCTGGCGCATCGCCAAGTTCGTCAAGTCCAACGCCATCGTCTACGGCAGGGACAACATGACCATTGGCGTGGGCGCAGGACAGATGAGCCGCATCAATTCTGCGCGCATCGCCGGGATCAAGGCGGAACATGCAGGGCTGGAAGTACAAGGATCCGTCATGGCGTCAGACGCCTTTTTCCCCTTCCGCGATGGCATCGACAACGCCGCAGAAGCAGGTATCGTCGCCGTCATACAGCCCGGCGGCTCCATGCGCGACGAAGAAGTCATCGAGGCAGCCGACGAACACGGCATGGCCATGGTGTTTACCGGCATGCGCCATTTTAGGCATTGAGGAGACTCTGTCCATGAATGTTCTGATCATTGGCGGCGGCGGACGCGAACACGCCCTGGCCTGGAAAGCCCTGCAATCGCCGCTGGCAGACAAGGTTTATGTCGCCCCGGGAAATGCCGGTACTACGGCGGAAGAAGGCATGGAGAATGTGGATATCTCCGCCGATGACACCAAGGCGCTGCGCGACTTTGCCCTGCAAAACGACATCGCCCTGACCATCGTCGGGCCGGAACAGCCCCTGGTGGCAGGCATAGTGGATATTTTCACCGCAGCCGGCCTGAAATGCTTCGGTCCCACCAAGCGGGTAGCCAGACTGGAAGGATCCAAGGCTTTCGCCAAGGACTTCCTGGCTCGTCATCAAATACCTACCGCCACCTTCGGTACCTTTTCGGAGCTGGATTCCGCGCTGGAATATCTCTATAAAATGGGCGCACCCATCGTCATCAAAGCGGATGGGCTGGCTGCCGGCAAGGGCGTGATCCTCGCCCATGACATGAAAACCGCTGAAGAAACAATAAAGGACATGCTCTCCGGCAACCAGTTTGGCGAAGCCGGGCATACCGTGGTCATCGAAGAGTTCCTCAACGGCGAGGAAGCCAGCTTCATCGTCATGGCCGACGGCAAGCAGGTATTGCCCATGGCCAGTTCCCAGGACCACAAGGCCGCCTATGACGGCGACACCGGCCCCAACACCGGCGGCATGGGCGCCTATTCTCCTGCACCCGTGGTCACAGAAGAAGTCCACCAAAAAATCATGGCGCAGGTGATTCTGCCTACGATTGCAGGCATGGCTGCAGAAGGCACTCCCTACACCGGCTTTCTCTATGCCGGGCTGATGATCGACGCGCAAGGCAACCCCAGGGTCATCGAATTCAACTGCCGCTTTGGCGACCCGGAAGCCCAACCCATCATGATGCGCATGCAATCCGATCTGGTCGCTCACTGTCTGGCCGCACTGGAAGGCAAGCTTGATGAGGAAGAGGCTCATTGGGACGAGCGAGCCGCTGTAGGCGTAGTACTCGCTTCCGGTGGCTACCCCGGCGCCTACGAAACCGGCGATGCCATTGAAGGTCTTCCCGAAGAAAAAAGCGCCGACACCAAAGTCTTCCACGCCGGCACTGCTGAAAAAAATGACACAGTCATTACCACAGGCGGGCGTGTACTTTGCGCCACAGCCCTTGGCGATACCGTTACCGAAGCACAAGAAAAAGCCTATGCCCTGGTGGAAAAAATTCACTGGAACAATATGCAGTACCGCAAGGATATCGCCTATCGGGCCATTGCCAGAGAACAGAAGGACTAGCAGTGGAACGCCCGCCCGCACTGCCGGTCAGCCGCTGCAACCGGACCGGCGCCAGGCTTGCATTGGGCCTGGCCTTGCTGGTCATCACCTACATGGCGCTCACGCCGGTTCCTGACCTGCTGCAACAATCTGTAAACGATAAACTGGGACATGCCCTGGCTTTTGTCCTGCTGTCTTTTCTCAGCCATGCCAGCTGGCCAAAGCAAACTTTCGGTTGGCGCCATGGCCTGCCCCTGCTCACCTATGGCATTGCCCTGGAGTGCCTGCAATATTTCGTACCCGGCAGGTATTTCTCCTTTCTCGACATGCTTGCCGATGCCGCAGGCATTGCTGCCTATCTGCTGCTTTCCCTGTTTCTGTTTGCCCGGCTGCATCTCCGGGTCGGATTGCGGCGAGGATGATCCTGGTGTAACCTTCAGCCGGGTAGCTCCCGACAATGCCATCCGGGTACACTGGAAACAGCCACCACCCAAGACTTTCCCTTGAAAAAAACTTTTATAACCAAGCAATAATTGCTACGCTTTTTGTTTAATCGCTTTCTCAGATGCCTGCTGTAGAGCAGGCACACAGACAAGTACGGAAGCTTGCACCAGGCACCTGGATAACGCCATCGTTCAAAAGGAATTGACAGAGAGGATAGTGAAATCATGAATTCTTACTCATACTTATGGAGAGTCTGGGCTTTTATATCCATCGGCGGAATGTTGCTGGTGGCTGCAAAAATGGCCCAAGCTGTACCTGCCGCTCCCGGTGAATACAGGCTCGAGCAGGCAGATGGCACAATTTTTGTGGCGCACCAATGGGGCGATGAATGGGTAAATGGCTGGGAAACAATCACCGGCTATTCCATTATCTACGACAAGGCCCAAAAGACCTGGTTCTATGCAGAGCGTGACGCCAACGGCCAGCTTGTCGCATCTTCTGCGGCTGTACGGGCTGAAGACACATCCAGCGCCGCCAGAAAAGGCAGCGTTTTTAGCCCTGTCTACCAATCCGGCAAGGAAATCAACAAGCATTTACGGCCATCTGGCAGCACGAGCACAAACACCCTGCGCAAATTCACATATGCCACTGGCGGTAATCACCGCCAGCCACAGCGGATCACTCCTCTTGTCAGCACCGGCAAACTGCCTGTGCTGATGATCAACTATAGCGATACTACAACAACTTATTCGGCATCTGATTTCGACTCCCTGCTGTTTTCCGGAGCCGGGGGATATACCTTAAAAGACTATTATGCAGAAGTATCCTATAACCAGCTTACTGTAAGCGGAGCGGTATCCGGCTGGTATACCGCCGCAAACAACCACAGTTATTACGGCGAAAATGATGCCAATAACAATGATTCCTTTCCCGGCCTGCTGGTCGAGGAAGCCATCAGCGCGGCAGATCCGGTCACAGATTTTTCCCAATACGACACGGATGGCGACTGTTATGTTGATGTGGTTGCAGTTATTCACCAGGGCACGGGCGAAGAAGCGGGGGGTGCTGATACTGACATCTGGTCTCATCGCTGGAGTTTGAGTGCAGCAAATGCCTGGGGAGCGGGTGGCGCAGGTGAATATACAACCAACGACTCTTGCCCTGCAGGTGGATTCATCAAGGTCAACGACTATATTTTGCAACCTGAAATCCTGTTTGGCGGGCAACAAACCATAGGAGTTTTTGCCCATGAGTATGCTCACAGTCTCGGCTTGCCCGATCTATATGACACTGACAACACCTCCGGCGGACTGGGCAATTGGGCATTGATGGCGGGAGGCTCATGGAACCGGAGAACAAGACCCGGGGATCGACCGGCACATATGTCCGCCTGGAGCAAATACTTCCTTGGCTGGGCAACACCAACAGCTGTAACTGGCGCCCTGACGGCAGAAACCATTGATGCCGCATCGGTTGCTGCTGACATATACCTGGCTGGCGAAGGATCGGCCTCCCCTGCTGCCGGAGAGTATTTTCTGATCGAAAACCGCCATAAGAGCGGTTTTGACATCGGCCTGCCCGGTTCCGGCCTGGCCATCTGGCATATTGATGAAGCCAAGGCGACCGGCAACAACCGCGACAATGCCGACGAATGCGCTCCCCCTGCAGACTGTTCTATCAGCCACTATCGGGTTTCCCTGGTGCAATCCGACAATCAATGGCACCTCGAAAACAAGATCAACCAGGGTGATGCCAGCGACCTGTACGCCAATTCCGTCAACGGCTTTTCGGGCATCACTTTGCCCGCAAGCAACTGGTACAACGGCACTGCAAGCGGCTTCAGCGCCACCAGCATCAGTTCCAGCGGAACCACAATGACAGCAGACCTGAGCATGGCCAGTTCGTCCAACGGAATATTGCACTTCAGCGCTGCGGCATTCTACGTTGATGAAGGCGCTGGCAACATTGACATTGCTGTCCAACGCACAGATGGTAGCGCAGGAGCCGTATCTGCAAGTTGCATAGCTTCCAACATTTCCGCTATGGCAAGCAGCGACTTTTCCACATCAACCACAAATCTGAACTGGGCTGACGGTGACACAACTGACAAAAGCTGCACCTTCACCATTGTGGACGACACTGACATTGAAGGCGCACAGCGCTTCAAGGTCAGCCTTTCCACACCCACTGGTGGAGCGGTATTGGGCGCCCCCAGCACCACAGTGGTAAATATCGAAGATGATGAAACCTGCTCCGGCACTGTAGTTGACCTGACCGGCACATCTTTTGAGTCCGGCACAGATTTGGACTGCATTGCAACCACCAGTATTCTGGCAGCAGACGGCGGCACCGCCGTTGGCTCCCGCGTGGGCATTTATTCTCCAAACGTAACGCTGGGACCAGGTTATTCCATCAATGGGGTTTTCTCTGTGGGAACTTATTCTGTCTTTGACGGCAACAGCAATGCCCCCTTGGTTGCGGGCACCTCTTCCGGCCCTTTTATGCCCTATCCCTCTACGATTACCGTATCCGCAATGAATGGAAGCGTATCCAAGGTAACCGTTACTCTGCATAATCTGCAACACTCTTATCTTTCTGATATCGATGCACTGCTGGTTGGCCCGCAGGGGCAGTCAGTACTGCTCATGGCTGATGTCGGTGACAATGCCAATATTGCCGCCACCAGCCTGACCTTTGACGATGCAGCAAACGGCATGATTACCTTGCCCATTACAAGCGGCGCGTACCTGCCAACAAATAATGGCTCTACATCTTTTACCAGCCCGGCCCCACCCAGCCCCTATAGTTCCAGGATGGCTGCCCTGAAAGGCAGCAACCCCAATGGTGCATGGAGACTGTTCTTGTACGATGATACCGGGCAGGATACTGGCAGTCTTGCTGGAGGATGGAGCATCCATATAGAAGCCCGCTAGCCTGCCACCCCTCCCGCCGGACTCTCCAACCACTGCCGGAGAAATCATACCGGAACAGCAACGCCATTCCTTCGGCAACGCTTGCAGTCCAACCAAGGCTTGTGCAAAATTGGTCGTGGAATGAAGGTACCAGCAAATGGCACACAAGATATGGAGGCAGCTCATGCAAGCAGTAGTGATGACAGATATTGGTGATGTCGATGTGCTCAAGCTCAAGGAAATTGCAGAACCGGAAACCATTTCCCCCCGGCAGATCAAGGTGCACCTTGCCGCCGCCGGGGTAAATCCAGTCGACACCAAGTTACGGAAGAAAGGCCTGTTCTATGGTGCCCGGCCGCCCGCCATTCTCGGCTGTGACGGAGCAGGCGAGGTTGTCGCCGTTGGAGAAAAGGTCGTCCGCTTCCAGCCTGGGGATCAGGTGTGGTTCTGTCATGGCGGGCTGGGCAGGGAGCAAGGCAACTATGCCCAGTTCACGGTGATGGACGAGAACCGCGCCGAATTTGCTCCGGCACGCATTTCCTCTATAGAAGCGGCTGCCACGCCACTGGCCCTGATTACCGCCTGGGAGGCACTCTACGACCGTGGCAGGCTGCAGAAAGACCAGACTGTGCTCATTCATGCCGGGGCTGGCGGCGTGGGGCATCTCGCCATTCAGCTGGCCAAGCTGCGCGGCGCCCGGGTGATTACCACCGTAAGCTCGCAGGCCAAGGCGGATTTCACGCAGTCTCTGGGAGCCGATGCTGTAATCAACTACAAAAACCAGGATCTTGGAGAGGCTATTCATGAATTTACCGAGGGCAAAGGAGTGAACCTGGTTTTCGATACCGTGGGGCCAGAGGTATTTCGCCAATCCCTGCCTCTGCTCGCCGAATACGGCACTCTGGTAACCATTCTCGACCCCGGAGATGGCCTGGTCACCGGGGAGGCGCGAAACAAGAACCTGACTATCGCCTTTACCCTGATGCTCACCCCCGCCCTCAAGGATTTGCCCGAGGCTCTGGCGCATCAGGGCAAGATCCTGCGCCTGTGCGGTGAGTGGATGAGCGAGGGCAAACTGAAGGTCGAGGTTTCCAAAACCCTGCCGCTGGCAGAAGCGGGCAAGGCCCACGGTATAATTGAGGAGGGGCATGCCCAGGGGAAGTTGGTGCTGGAAATATAGGCGCCCTATACACATAACCCAATGTATTGTATTGGGTTATTGAAGAAAATCAGCGGCCTGGTGCAGTTTCCGGGCTGATATGTTTTAACTTGCAAGCAACTGTGCCAGAGGGCTTTTTTCTGGAACAGTTCTTGGCGAAAACATCGGACTTCATGTTTGAACTGGTTTGCAAGTTCAAACATGGGGGCTAGACTCTACTTGATGCGCTTGACGCCAATCCGCCTGCCGGTCTCCAGGATTTCCAGCATGTAAAAACCCATCAGATTCTTGTTGATTCTCACTTCCGGGTTTTCCAGTTTTTTTGAATAGCGCCCCGTCTGGCGCTGTTTCCATACCTGGCCATTCTCCAGCCTGAACAGTGTTTTCCCTTTCCAACCACTGAAACTTCCGAAAATTCTGCTCACCATCGGCCCTTCCTCTTCTGGCTTTAGAGTGACAGCCTGCTTGAGCGATATCGACTCTTTCAGCTCAGGAACCTCCCGAACCAGGCTTGGCACGTCATCCGTGGTGTATTTCAGCAGCCAGGCATCCAGAGCCTTGCGCTCCTCGGCGGACAGCTTACCCAAGCCGGTTGCCGCAAATTCCTCCTTGCTCATCAAGGTCTCGATACCAGGAAATTCTTTTGCCGAACCAGTAGCTGGCAGGCAGGTTGCAGATAGCACCAATACAAATATTTTCATCTTGCTCATGTGGCTAGTTCCCATATCAGTTGTTTTTCCTAAACCGCACCACCCAGGCCAGTAACCCGGCTTCATCCGACAATTTTTCACACATTTCAGTCTCAAGGCCGTTCTTTTCAGCCAATCTCAACAATCTTTGCATTCGCTTATCGTCCAGGGCAGCGGTCGTCAAATCGAGTAATCGCTGCTGGGCATGCACCATATCCCGCTCCAAACGGCGAACATACTGGAGCTTCGCCGACAACGGCATTGTTACATTCTCCTTAAACAGCGGGTTTACCCGTTGCAACACGTCCGCCAAGACCACACCTTCAGGATGCCCGCGTAATAGTTTTCCAATAACTCGATTAAAAGCAACGCGTTGCTTTTCCGATGCAGGATTGTCTGACAGGCCCTGTAAATCAGATCTTCCACGAATTTCTCCCATGGCCTGGAGTAATGAAGCAAGCCTGGCAAATACCGGGAATTCGTTTATTAGAGCTCGATACTGCTGCAATTCCTCCCTGCTGCGCTTGCATATGATCGAAGCACTATGATGCGCTACCATCAGCAATTCGCCATTTTCTTCAAGTACATCATGGACAGACCCCAACGCCAAGTCTACTTTTGCATACTCCAAACCAAACTGAGAAGAAACAAAGGCAAACTTTCCACCCGGAACGCACAGTTTTTCCAGTGGTGTATTAGACAGAAACTCTATTTGGCCGGAATATTCAGCACAAATTTCGGGTGCCAGGCTCGCCTTGTCTGCAGCAACAATCCGAAGCTGTTTTTTTTGTTCGATACTTACCCGCGCTGCAATTTGAGCCACAGCCCCATTGCCGGAGGCCACATCCAGTACGCTGGAATGGTCTGGCAATTTGGTGAATCCACTTTCCCACAAGGGCTGTAGCGCATGTGTGTACCACTGCGGCGGCTGATTACCAAACGAAGTACAAATGCCATTTTTCCAATATACAGACCACGGATCCATAATTCACTCTTCCACCCCCGCAAAGTAAAAAAGGAGGCCATAAAGGCCTCCTTCTTGCAGGTTTGTCAAATATAAATTTTAGTACTTTAGAGTATACTCAACATACACTACACGGCCCGTGTTGTTATACAGGCTCATGTGGTCTCGAGAGAATTTACCATCTTTGTCCAGGACGGGTTCCTCATTGGTCAAGTTACGTGCACCAATCTTGAGCGCACCCCAGTCGTCAGTCTCATATTTATAGGACAAATTCAGCGTAGTCCAGGAGTCCAGGTTGTTATTACTAGTCTCCAGAACCGCGCCATTCGGATTAACCACAATGAAGTCGGCTTCCGAGTGCTCACCAATGTAGTCTACCGTCATATCCACATAGTGTTTGCCCAGATTCCAGCCCAACCCGGCCTGCCAGCGCCATTCTGGCTGCAAATTGAACCCGGCAGTTTCTTGAACTGGCCCTTTATAATAAACCTGTTGCTCATAAGAACGAGTATAGGAAGCCATGAACGATGGTGTCCACATACCGTATTTGGTGTCGAACATGCCTTGCAGTTGGAAATCGAAGCCATCGACATTCAGCTCACCAGAATTCGCTGTCCCGGTATGCACGGTAGGAGGGCCGCCACCCGTACGATCTACCCACACACCGTCCGCCGAATTCAATGCTACTCCGGCAGCTTCTGCATACAACACCTCTTGAGTGGTAACGGAAGAAATCAGATCATCGATTTGAATGTTCCAATAGGAAAGATCGGCTGTCCAGTCATCAATGAATTCCCAGCTGGCGCCCAAGCTAAAGCTCGTGGAAGTCTCCGCATCCAGGTCCGGATTTGAAGAATAGTATGTGTCAATCTGGCGCTCCGGACAGTCCTCAGCAGTGGTGCCTTGCGCGAAACAGGTTGTGTAATCAGTAGCATCTTCCGCTGAAAACGTTATAGGACCATAGAGATCATCCAGTGCTGGCGCACGGAAACCCTGCCCCCAATGCGCACGTAGCGTGAGCGCATCCATCGCTTGCCAGATAAGCCCCAGCGACGGGGATACCTCAGAGCCGAAGTCACTGTAATCATCGTAGCGAATGGCGGCATCCAACTCGAAATTCATTGGCAGGGGAATAACGGCCTCGGCAAAAAATGCAGTTACATCACGCTCGCCAGCAGACGAATTGCCTGCGGAACCACCAACCTGACCAGCCTCTGAAGCCGCGTCGTACTGATTCACATAGTCATTTTCGAAGTACTCCATGCCACCCAATACAATCATGTCACCGGCGCCAAACATGTCTCCAACACTCCACTGCAACTGACCAAAATACTTGGTCATGGTGGTGTAGTTGTCCTGGCTGGTAGTGGCGCGCATCAGTCCCGCGCCCTCGGGAGAAAATGGATCAATTCCCTGCTCCAGAACAGTATTCAGCCCCGGATAAGACAAATAGTAGGTGCCCAGCTCTTTGGAATCATAGCGGTTGTACTGCGCGTACACCTCATAACTCAAAGTATCGGTAAGATCGCCGCGGAACCCGCCACTGACATCATATTGCGTATCAGTAACCGTATTGTCACGCGGGCCAATGTTGGTCCAGCGGTAATAACCATACAGCTCATAATCCTCAGAAATTGTCCCGTCAGCAATCATGGCATCAATATCGAAAGGATTATCAGGGTAATCCGCAGGATAGCCAGACCAGCCTGCGGCAGGCGGTGCATAGCGTCCCCAGGATTCTACGCGGGAAAAAATTGCGCTGGCAAAAAACTCCACATTATCCGTCAGCTCATAGTTGGTATCGATATAAGTATTGAAACGATTCAGCGCGGTTTTGTTGGCGGAAATATCGCCATACGCATAGGTACAGGCAGTGGAGTTCGGCAGGCCAAAAGCCGCCAGTCCCATCTCACCCATAAAACCACCAGTGGTAGGACAGCCATTGGCTGCCTGTATGTCAAAAAAACCGGTATTCGGATCATACAATTCTACAGTTTTACCATAGAAGGAAATACCGTCCGTATCCAGATAGATATCCAGACGGCCATCTCCATTGTCACGAATCCATGGCGCGGTGTACTTGCGGTCACGGTCGAAAATGGGATCACGGCGATTCCATTCGATTGCGTAGGTGATATTACCCCTGTCGTTGGATGCGCCACCAACCAGGCTGGCACCTTCTTCGATGCCATCATCTTCGGAACGCTCACCATGGCGCGCTGTGATCTCAAAGCCTTCAAAATCCTGTTTCAGGATAATATTGACCACACCGGCTTCAGCATCAGAACCGTAAACCGCTGAAGCACTGTTCGGAAGAATATCAATTCGTTCCACGGCAGCCATGGGAATCATATTGATATTTACGGAAGCAGCTCCCATGCTTGGAGAGCCTGGAATGCGACGGCCATTCACCAAAACCAGGGTTCGCTCAGAACCCAGGCCACGCAGGTCTATGGTCGCATTCGATTGAGCGGAACTACCAGAACGCTCACTGAAGGAACCAAATGCGTTAAGTGGAGAGGAACGCAGAACGTCTGCAATCATCAAGTCGCCAGTTGCCTCTATCTCGGCCTCGCCCATGGTTACTACATCGGTGGATTGCGCCAAGGTGCTGCGCTGGATGCGTGAACCGGTAACAACAACCTCCTCATCCGCCTCATTACCTTCCTCTGCAACTGCTGGAACAGCAGCCAAAGTGCTTGCAACCCCTATATACAGCGCGATATGTATCGCATTGCGCAGAATAGGATTAGTTTTTCGAATCATTTTTTATGCCCCCGCATTAGGGATTAAAGCCCACATCAATTGTGGCATCAATCCGACAACAAATTAAATTTGTGGTAATAAACTACAATTTGCGTGTTCAACTGTATGCTATTTGTAGCGACAATACAAGCCTGCCGCCCAGCATGCTGGCAACAGGCTATTGACTGGCGGCCGAAAACCATCTAAGCGTTGCTTTTTCCCAACACGCACTGCTGGCAATAGGCAGTTTTTCAGCTGTTAGCTGCATATACCCACCTTGTAGAACAGCTATCCTTGCGCCAGCGCTGCCGCACGTTCCAGTTCGGAGTCAATGTACTTGATCCATTGACGGGCAACTTTCTTGTTTTTCTTGTTGCCTGTTCTCGTGGCTGCTGCAAAAGCCGACTTTGCCTTGCTCAACATATTCATGTTGTAATAGCTCATGCCCAAAAGGATATTGGCGGAACCCACCCGCCTCAAACCACCTTTTTTCAAGCCGGTTTTCAGTGCTTTGATTGCGTCATTCCATTGATCCACGTTTGCATAGGCCTGTCCCAGACGAATCCACAACTCCCCGCCCGAAGATTTTTCCGCTGCCTTTCGCAATGGTGGAATGGCTTTTTGATCCTCACGGGCCTGCATCCAGGATTGCGATAGCAAGCTCAGTATTTTCTCACTTTCCTTGACGATGCCTTTGTCAATTCCTTTCTCCAGCACTTTTCCAGCCTTGTACGGAACCCCATGCATTACAAACAGGCTGGCCAGATTCTTGATCTGGGACTCTGTAATCAAAAGGCCTTGTTCATACATAGCCTCCATAATGCCCAGCTGTTTTTTGGTGTCGCCCATCTGGCTGTATGCGCCAGCCAGATCGTGCAGATACTGGGATTTTGGATACCGGCTCACCAGCTCCCGCAACACCAGCGCCATATTTTTATAGTCTTTTAATTCATAATAATTTACGCGCAGCAGCAGGTACCAGTTTTCCTTTACCGGCTTTCCCTTCTTTTTCTGAAGGGTGATCGCTTTCTGTAAGGGGGGGATGGCTTCCCTGTACTGCTTCAGTTTGTAATGAGCCTGCCCCAGCAGAGCGTAGGCATCAGGCCCGGGGTCATCGGTCAACGCCATCCATTTTTTTACTGTGGACAAAGCTTTGGGGTAATTCTCTGTTACAAAATACAGCTGGCTGAGTGTATATAGCGTACTACTGCGAATTGCCTCTTGTAAATCCGGTTGCTTCAGCAACTTCTGGTAAGCAGTAATGGCTTTCGGGTAGTTTTCCTGAGAAAAATAAATGTAGGCATAGAAATTCCACAGCTGGGAAAGCTCTGTGCTGTTAAGGCGGCTCATCCCTTCGATTTTTTTCAGTATGGCCAATGCCTGTTTGTACTTCCGGGCCTCTACGAACTCCTGTGCCTTGGTCAGACGCTCATAGGTTTTTTTTCGGATCAATGGCGCCTTGTTCTTTTTCTTTTCTTTCGCCTCTTTGGCAATACTGGCTGCAACCGCCGTTTCAGCTATCCCTATGCCCAGCAGCGCAACCGACAAGCAAATCGGCAATGCCAGCATCAGTTTCCCCAAGTTGAAAAAATTTACGCTCGTAAACATTAATGGTCTCGACATTTGTTCAACTTAATCCCGTTCCATTCATTTTTCCAGCTGGAAAATAATTTTATTGCGGACGCCTGGCACTTCCATCGGCTTGCCATCTTCCGTTCTCGGCTTGTATTTGAATTTTGCCGCCGCCCGCACCGCCGCCCGGTGAAAAATGCTGGATGACGGATCAGAAGAAACCACCACGATATCTTTTGTGCCACCCTGCTTGGTCACGGTAAATTCCAGCAGCACCCAGCCTTCAATCCCACGTTGCAAGGCGCGCCGCGGATATACCGGCGCCACCTTGACCACTGGCAAGTATTCGGAATCACCTGGCGCCAAGCTAATCCCGCCGGAAGTCATGGAGATGTCCGTATCAACCGATATGGCGGCAACCGATATTTTGTCTGCCGTGGGATCAGCCTGATCCATTTCCGGCGGTGGCGGCTCGGGTGGTGGTGCTTTTGGTGGTGGCGGCTTTTCTGGTTTGCGCTGGCGCTGCTTTACGGTCTCATCCCGTTTAATACGAACAAAATCCACAAAATAGGAAGCACTGGATTCGTCCAGGCTGCGATCTGCCGTAGCAATCAAATACTGCATGGTAAACACCAGCGCAAAAGCCACTAGCGAAGCCAGCAGAAAGGCAATGATATAACGCAACAGACGCATGTATCTATTGTTCCTGCGCAGCAATGGATACGTTGTAAACACCAGCCTGGCGGGAAGCATCCATCACCTGGATCAAGGTGTTGGTTTTCGACTCTTTATCAGCCTGGATAACTACGGAGCCTTGTGGGTTTTCCGCGTGCAAGCGCTCAATATTTGGCCGAACCGAGCGTATATCAACCTGTCGGCGGTCAATCCAGATATTGTCGTTTGCATCAATCGCAATCAGGATGTTGGCTTTGGCTTTTTTGACCGCAGTTGCTGCTTGCGGTCGATTCACATCAATGCCTGCCTCTTTCACAAAGGTGGAAGTTACAATGAAAAAGATCAACATGATGAACACCACATCCAGCATGGGTGTGATATCAATATCGGCCTCTTCATCAGAAGATGTAACGCGGGAAAATGGTTTACGCATTGTTTCTCTCTATCAGCGGGTCAGACAAAAGTCAGGTTTTCACCAAGCAGCGCACGCTCCCGAAGCGCCTTCTTCTGTAGCCAGGTATTCAGGAAGACTCCAGACAACGCCACTACCATCCCCGCCATGGTGGGAACAGTAGCCTTTGAGACGCCTGCGGCAAGCGAACGCGGATTGCCGGATCCGGAAATGGCCATAACATCAAACACCTCAACCATGCCGGTTACCGTGCCCAACAAACCCAGCAAAGGACAAAGCACCACCAGCGCCTTGATGATGGGTAGGTTTTTTTCCATATTCATGCTTACACGGGAGATCATTTGCTCGCGAATCTGGTGCGCATACCAACTGCCATGGTCGGTACGCGCATTCCAGTCTGCCAAAGCCCGGCGTATTTCCTTGCGATGCCCTCCATACAGAAACAGGAGGCGTTCGATCATAAAGCCCCAGAGCACCAGCGCCACGATCGCGATTACTGTCAGTACCGGGCCACCCATTTCCAGAAAGTCCCGCACCGCTTCCAGCACAGTGTAAAATTCGGTTATCAAATGTTCCATCACCTTCAGCCTCAGGCTTTCGCAGGAAATTTACCGTGCTGTTCGGCGAATTCCGCCACCATGCCTGCAGCTTGCTCATCCAGAATCTGCTGGATGGAACGCGAGCGGCTGGCAACCATCGTATGCAGTAATACCGTGGGAATAGCCACGACCAGACCCAGCACCGTGGTCATCAGCGCCTGGGAAATACCACCCGCCATCAATTTTGGATCGCCAGTGCCAAACAAGGTAATTGCCTGGAAGGTAACGATCATGCCGGTCACCGTACCCAGCAAACCCAGCAATGGCGCAACCACGGAAATAATTTTCAGCCACATGACACCACGGGAAAGCTTCGGTGATTCGCGCAATATCGCCTCGCCCAGTTTGAGTTCCAGCGTTTCTACATCTGTGTCTGTATTTTCATGATAGGCCAGAAGGATGCGCCCCAGAGGGTTGTTTTTCTTTGGCTTATCCGCATGCTTGGCCTGTGAACGCACCTTGAGACCAGTAACCGTAAGCACCAGCATCAACACTACCGACAGAAGCAAAGCGATGCCTCCCAGTGCGATAATGACATACCCCACCACTCCCCCTTGATGTATGCGCTCCTCAATGGAAGGGGATTGCACCAGTAATGACAGAATCTGCCCCCTTGAAGGATCGACGCCCACAGGCGTAACACCGGAAGTAGCCGACTCCAGTTCCCTTATACCCTTCAGGAACCGCCCCTGGGGCTGGCGCGCCAGCTCCACTATACGACCGGTCTCTGGCACATAGTTCAGGTATTTTCCATCAGCCACCAGATTGAATACGCCAATACGGATAACGTCACGTTGTTCCATATCACCAGAAGCGGTGACCACCTTTGTTGGGACTTTGACTACACGGCCACTTTCCGTCATCTCACGCTGCAATTCGAACCACAAGCGTTCAATATCCTCAATGGAGGCAAGCTTGCTGCTTTGCCCCATTTTTTTTGCCAGCTCTTCCAGGAAAATACCGCGCTCTGGAAACTGGATTTGGGTCAATGAGTTATCAAACTGCCCTTTGGCATCGCCCGCTGCCTGTTGCAGCACGCCAAAGAGTTCTTTCAGGGAACCCAGACGGTTTTTCAGTGTTTCCTGCGCCTCGGCCAAAAGCTTTTCATTGGCATCAAATTCAGCTTCCATTTTTGCGCTTTTTTCTTCCAGACGCTTGCGCTTGGCCTTTTCCGCCGCAAGGATTTTTTGTTGCTCGGCCTTTTCTGCCCGAAAACGCGCCTCCCGCGCCCTATTTTCCTTGGCATCTGTCAGCTTTCCCGCCTGAACCTGTTTCAGCAAAGCATCCAGGGACAGCTTCTCCGCCGCACTGGCGGTAACAGAAAACGACGCTGCCAAAACCAGTGTCAGGCTGATTACCCATTTATTCAGTCTCATTTGGCAGTCTCCGGGGCTTCGATAGGCAAAATCAGGAGGTCAGGCGCAACCTGTTTGCGCGCTACACGCAGGCCCTTGCTTACCTGGTTACGATAAATTTCCGGAGGAAGGATATCCCACTGAGAGGTCTTTTTGTTCCATACGCCGGTGCTATCCTTTCCGATTGTTTGATACAGCAGCACCGTCCTGCCAATACGCAGGAAATCCACTTCCCTTTCCTTTCCTCCTACAGATACCTCACCCTTGTAAGCCTCGATGGTGCGGCCATATTCACCTTCGATCTGATAGGCCTCAATAACGCGGCGAAATTTTTCCGCTGCCGTCACATCGGCCCGCTCCATCATCTCGCGCAAGGAATGCACACGTTTTTCACGCTCTTCCATTAAAAATGGCACATCCAGCTGCACAAACTGATCTAGTGTATCGATCATCCTTACCATTAGAGGGATAATCTGGCGCTCAATCAGCGCCACGCTCTGAATGGATTTTTGAATCTGGGAAAGCTCGGAATTCTGGTCATCCAGTTGCTTTTGCAACAAACGGTTATAAATTTCCAGACCCTCATTGATCTTGAGTATGCTTTTGTAATCTCCCACAATATCGTAGGTCTTATCGCTTACCGCATTGATCTTGACTTGGGACTTGGCTGCCGCCTTGATGCGTGCCTCTTCTTCGGCGATTACCTTGTCAACCTTCGCCGCTGCCGCCAGCCCGGGCGCCAGCAATACGGAAGCTGCCAGCGCCAAACCGACAAAACGGCGACCAATAGCAATGATTTGCATACATACTCTCCAAAATAATTCTGGTGGCGCCAGAAGGCGCAAAGAACAATCAAGCGATAACTTGAGGATATTACTAGATTCTGAATCCCTTGTACAAGCCGCTGCCTACACAACGCCGATCAGCCACAATAAAAGCATTTTGGAAAAAGACCGGAAGAGGTCATCACTTTTCTTGCTTATACCTGACCCCGTGGATTCAGGGCGGATGCAGAGTGTATAATATTGATTTCCCGGTGGAATCAAAAAATGCCCGCTTAACCGAATTAAACCGGCCACCAAATATGTCGTCCTCAGTGCTGCGAGCCATTGCTGAATCACTGCATATACCCTATGAACCCGGCTGATGCCGTCTCAATTTATAACCCCTTCGTGAAAACAATGCCAAAGCACCAGATACAAATAGAAGTGGAAAGCACCTTTCTCGAAGAGCAATCTGCTCCGGAAGAAGAGCGGTTTGTTTTCGGCTACACCATTACCATCAGCAACCGGGGCAATATCCCCGCGAAACTGCTCAACCGCCACTGGATCATCACCGATGCCAACGGCAAGGTCGAAGAGGTCCGCGGCAAGGGCGTGGTGGGTGATCAGCCTGATCTGCAGCCTGGTCAGCAGTACCAGTACAGCAGCGGTGCAATCCTGGAAACCCCCGTCGGCGCGATGGAAGGTGACTATGAAATGGTGGACGACCAGGGCGAGCATTTCCTGACCCCCATCCCCGTCTTTTCCCTGCAGACACCCAATACCATCAACTAACCATCATGGCCGTATATGCCATCGGTGACATTCAGGGTTGCTATGACGAGCTGCAGGCGCTGCTCGGGCAACTGCAATTCGACCCGGCCAATGACCGGCTCTGGTTTGTCGGCGATTTGGTCAACCGGGGGCCTCAGTCACTGAACACCCTGCGCTTCGTCGCTTCACTGGGTGACCGGGCAATCACCGTGCTGGGGAACCATGACCTGCATCTGCTGGCGCTGGCCGCGGGCAACGAACGCTTCCGCGATTCCGATGACCTCAATCAGGTGCTGGATGCGCCCGACCGCGACGAACTCATCCATTGGCTGCGTCACCGGCCCCTGATGCACCACGATAAGCAGTTGAACTTCACCATGATCCATGCCGGTTTACCACCGCAGTGGGATCTGAAAACTGCCCAAGCCTGCGCCCGAGAAGTCGAAGCGGTGCTGCGCGAACCAGACTGTCAGGATTTCTTCGACCGGATGTACGGCAACAAACCCAACCGCTGGGATCCGGAGCTGACAGGCATGGGCCGCCTGCGTTTCATCACCAACTGTTTCACCCGCCTGCGCTTCGTGACCAAAAAAGGCAAATTGAAGCTGAAACTGAAGGGCTCACCCCTGGGCCAGAAAAAGAAATACATACCCTGGTTTGCGCACCCCCAGCGGCTCACCAGAAACGACCGCATCCTGTTCGGTCACTGGTCCACCCTGGGCTATCAGCATGTGCAGAATACCTGGGCGCTGGATACGGGCTGTCTGTGGGGAGGCGCCCTGACGGCACTGCGCATCGACCAGGATCTGCCTTCACCCATTCAGCATCAGTGCCAGAGGCGGCAGGATCCGGCGATGTTTATATAAGCACTGGATCCCGGCCTGCGCCGGGATGACGACACTCCGTCATCCTGATTTCCTGTTCCACCTACCTATATGGAGTTGTGCTCCGATACAATAATGCTCCGTCATTCTGGCGCATGCCAGAATCCATGTATCACCAAGTCTTACAATAGCTCTGGATAGAGGTCCTGCCACTGAGGATTGTCCTCCTCGATCAGCCTGATCTTCCATGCGCGCTTCCAGTTCTTGATTGCCTTTTCTCGCTGTATGGCGGACATCATGTCCTCATGCAACTCATACCAAACCAGTGTATGCACATGATATTTACTGGTAAATCCTCGAACTGCATTGCTCTTGTGTTCCCAGATGCGCTTGATGAGGTTAGAGGTCACGCCGGTATACAGTGTGCCATTTCTTTTGCTTGCTAAGATATATACACAAGGTTGCTTTTCCATAGCATCTCTTCCCGTTTCCTATTGGGTGTCACCCTGCAACTCTGGATGCCGGCCTGTGCCGGCATGACGACACTCCGTCATTCTGGCGCACGACTCCATGGCACTGGGAATGCTCCCGGCATTTCCAGTATTTCCTCCATCCCTGGACGTCATGGAGGAGATAGGATAAAGCAGGAAGCAAGAATCGAGGCC
>JALWMK010000107.1 GCA_027083925.1 Sedimenticola sp.
TCGTGGCGGGTTTCCATGTGGATTATTCCGGTATGGCCTTTGCTGTGTTCTTCCTGGCCGAATATGCCAACATGATCCTGATCTCCGCACTCACAGCGCTCATGTTCCTGGGCGGCTGGCTGTCTCCCTTCCAGGGTACTTTTATGGAATCATGGTTCGCTTGGGTGCCGGGCATCATCTGGCTGGTGGCCAAGACTTTCGTCTTCATGTTCCTGTTTCTGTGGTTCCGGGCGACCTTCCCCCGTTACCGTTATGACCAAATCATGCGTCTGGGCTGGAAGATTTTCATTCCCATTACCATTGTCTGGATCGTAGTCGCCGGCGCCATGCAGGTCTACGATATCGGCCCTTGGTATCAGTGAGGAGGAACAAGGAATGAAAACCGTGATTCATTACATCCGCTCCCTGTTCCTGCTGGAATTGTTCAAGGGCATGAGCGTGACCGGGCGCTATTTGTTCAAGAAAAAATTCACCCTGAATTATCCGGAACAAAAGGCACCGGTGTCGCCGCGTTTTCGCGGCCTGCATGCTCAGCGCCGCTATTCCAACGGCGAGGAGCGCTGTATCGCCTGCAAGCTTTGTGAGGCGGTTTGCCCTGCGAATGCCATTACTATCGAGGCGGAACCCAGAGAAGACGGATCGCGTCGAACCACCCGTTACGATATTGATTTGTTCAAATGCATCTTCTGCGGCTTTTGCGAGGAATCCTGTCCAGTGGATGCCATCGTGGAAACACGCTTGTATGAATATCATTTTGAAGATACAGACAAGAAAACAGGCGCCTATATCATGACCAAGGAAAAGCTGTTGGCCATGGGCGACAAGTACGAGGCACAGCTGGCCGAAGACCTGGCAGCCCAGGCCAAATACAGGTGATCCAATCATGAGTTTCGAGAAATTTCTGTTTTACCTGTTTGCCGCGATCCTGGTGGGGTCTGCCCTGATGGTCATTACCCGCAGGAACCCCGTGCATTCCGCGTTGTTTCTGGTGCTGGCCTTTTTCAACATGGCGGCTATCTGGCTGCTGGCCGAAGCGGAATTTCTGGCCATCGTTCTGGTGCTGGTATATGTGGGCGCAGTCATGGTGCTGTTCCTGTTTGTCATCATGATGCTTGATATTGATATGGCAACCGTGCGTGCCGGTTTTATCAAGCACCTGCCCGTGGGTATAGTGGTAGCAGTTTTGATGCTGGTGGAAATGGTGCTGGTTCTCGGGCCAAAGCACTTTGGTTTGACCAAGTACGCGGCACCGGAGGCGGCGCCCGCTGATTACAACAATACTGCCGAACTGGGGCTTTCATTATTCACCCAGCATCTGTACGCCCTGGAAATTGCGGCAGTGATCCTGCTGGTGGCGATGATAGCGGCAATCAGTCTGACACTGCGCAAGCGCCCGGATTCGAAGCGGCAAAATGTGACCAGGCAGCATATGGTGAAAAAGAAAGACCGGCTCAAGATTATCAAGATGCCGGCGGAGGAAAAGGGCTGATGATTTCCCTGTCTGAATATCTCATATTGGGAGCACTGCTGTTCGTTATCAGTATTGCCGGAATCTTTATCAATCGCAAGAACCTCATTGTCCTGCTGATGTGCGTGGAGTTGATGCTGCTGGCAGTGAACATCAATTTTGTGGCTTTCTCTCATTTCCTGGGTGATATAAACGGGCAAGTGTTTGTATTTTTCATTCTCACCGTGGCGGCGGCGGAAGCAGCGATTGGCCTGGCGATTCTTATTGTGCTATTTCGCAACCGCAGAACCATCGATGTCGATGACCTCGGTACATTGAAGGGGTAGGCGCATGGAAGATATGAAAACCATTTACCTCATTCTGGTGTTGGCGCCCCTGGCAGGTTCCGTAGTCGCCGGGTTGTTCCGCAACCAGATCGGCAAGGCGGGTGCCCATTGGGTCACCATACTCGGCGTCGGCGTGTCTTTTCTGCTCTCGGCCTATGTGTTCTGGCAGCATGTGATGAACGGTGCGCCGGTCTTCAATGAAAATCTCTATACCTGGATGGTGGTGGACGGCCTGGAAATGCATGTGGGCTTTTTGGTGGACAATCTCACCGCGATGATGATCACCGTGGTCACTTTCGTATCCCTCATGGTGCATATCTATACTGTTGGCTATATGGCCCATGAAGATGGTTATCAACGCTTTTTCAGCTATATTTCGCTGTTTACCTTTTCCATGCTCATGCTGGTCATGTCCAATAACTTCCTGCAACTGTTTTTCGGTTGGGAGGCAGTGGGGCTGGTTTCCTATTTGCTCATTGGTTTCTACTACAAAAGAGAAACGGCTATTTTCGCCAATATGAAGGCATTTCTGGTAAACCGGGTGGGGGATTTCGGTTTTATCCTGGGCATCGCTGCGATCGCCATGTATTTCAACAGCCTGGATTATGTACAGGTGTTCAGCGCGGCTCCAGACAAGGCGGGCGAGACCATCAGTATCTGGGGTGACAGCCAATGGTCGTTGATGACCGTGATCTGCATCCTCTTGTTTATCGGCGCCATGGGCAAGTCTGCGCAAATGCCCCTGCATGTGTGGCTGCCTGACTCCATGGAAGGCCCGACCCCGATTTCTGCGCTGATTCACGCTGCCACCATGGTGACCGCTGGCATCTTTATGGTGGCGCGTACATCGCCCCTGTTTGAGCTTTCGGAAACCGCCCTGAGTTTCGTCCTGATTATCGGCGCTACCACTGCGTTCCTGATGGGCCTGATCGGTATCGTACAAAACGATATCAAACGGGTGGTGGCCTATTCCACCCTTTCCCAGCTTGGTTACATGGTCGCAGCCCTGGGTGCTTCTGCTTATGCAGCCGGGTTGTTCCACCTCATGACCCATGCTTTCTTCAAGGCGCTGCTATTCCTGGCTGCAGGTTCTGTCATCATCGGCATGCACCACAATCAGGATATTCGCAACATGGGCGGACTCCGCAAATACATGAAAATCACCTGGATTACCGCCTTGTTGGGTTCTCTGGCGCTGATTGGCTTTCCTGGATTTTCCGGCTTCTTCTCCAAGGATGCAATTATCGAAGCGGTGGGCTACTCTCAGATTACCGGAGCCACCTATGCCCACTGGTTGCTGGTTGCCGGTGTGTTTGTCACCGCCCTGTACAGCTTCCGCATGTACTTCCTGGTGTTTCATGGCAAGGGGCCAAGGGATGAACATGCCAAGGATCACCTGAAAGAATCGCCAGCAGTTGTTACCGTGCCCTTGATTCTCCTGGCCATCCCTTCTGTGTTTATTGGTTGGTTCGCCATTGAACCAATGCTGTTCGGCGATTTCTTCAAGGGGGTGCTGCATGTGGCGTCCGCTCATGACA
>JALWMK010000108.1 GCA_027083925.1 Sedimenticola sp.
CATAGCCCCGCTGTGCCTATTTGCATCTCATCTTTGATCGTTTGCGCCGATCATCAGCCTCTTTTCTGAGGACATGGCAGGCGATCAGATCAGCATCTTCTTCTCGTATATTTTTGAATTTCACGCCTACCTTGTAGGGGTAGTCCTTGTTATCACCATCATTGATGCGTTTGCAGTAGATAACCGTGGCATAGGTAATAATGCCGGTATGAGATGGCAGGAGCAGTAACCACAGCTCTAGCAAGGTCCCCAGCTCCAGTGGCTTTTGCGCCAGGAATGATATGCCGCCGGCACTGAGGCTGGCTTTTTGTGCAGACAATTTACTCAGGTCATGATCCATCTGAAATGCCATGTCAGCAAGCAGATCAAGTTTTTGATCCACCGCCGTCAGGTAACATGCCAGTTCTTCTGAGTGCTGTGCCAGAATGCTGCGTGCCGGGCGTATTTTCTGGTCGATGGCGGCAAACCGCGCCTTGATGGTGAAGCTGTTGGTGTTTGCGGCCAAGCCTCCTCTTCCTGTTTGAATCTCCAGGCTGCTGGCTTTGCGGAATTTCAGGATAACATTGTCTTCAACACGTACAAAGCTGCGCCGCTCTATGTCTTCTTTGTCTTTGGCTTCCATTGTATTCAGTCCTCTTGTACCTGCGGCTTGATTTCATCTTCTGCATTTGTTGCTGGTGGGTGATGAGCATCTGTAGCCAGAGCCGGTTTTTCCTCGTTGTTGTGAAGTAGTGGCGGTACATCTTCCAGATTACCATCCATATCCTTTCCGTACTCCAGCGTTACTTCCACGCGCCGGTTTAACGCACGGTTTTCAGCGGTGTCATTGGGAGCCAGGGGTCTGGTATCTGCAAATGCTGTTATCTCGAATCTTTCCTTGTCGATGATACTGTCCTTGCTCAATTCATGGAGTACACTTACAGCACGGGATGCCGAGAGTTCCCAGTTGGAGCGGAAATGGGCGTTGTGAATGGGGATATTATCAGTATGTCCGGAAACTACAATCCTGCCGCTGGTGGGTTGAATGGCCGTGTTGATCTTGGTGATGACATCCTTGAACGGCTCGATCATTTTGGCACTGCCTGAGGGAAAAGATCCTTTTTCCCGGATCCGAATAATGATTTTTTGGTCTTCAATGTCCACCTCGATAAAGCCCTTTTCAATTTCCTCCTTGAGCGCCACCTTGATTTTTTCGCCTTCTTTTTCCAGATCAGTTTTTTTGGGTTTGTTTATTCCAAGAACTGGAAACTGCCGGAAATCATCCATAGTGGACTGCCGCACCTGATTCATGGGAGTTGGCTGGGTTTTGCCGGGGGAAAACTCGCGGGCAATAATATTGATTCCCTTCGGGGGGTCCTTGACATTGACTTGCCGTTGCACGCCAAAAGCCTGCTTCATGGAGCCAGCAACCTGTTTGTATTTCTGCACATCCATTTCCGAGAATGAAAACAGCAAAACGAAGAATGCAAGCAGCAAGGACATCAAATCCGCAAAAGTCATTACCCACATGGGGATGCCTTCCGGACATTTCTTTGGCTCGCAGTTGTCACTCATGGTGATTTCTCACAGGTTCTGTTTGTCACTTGTTTTTGATCAGGCCGCCTTGCCTGGCTTGGATCCTTCAGGCAGATAGTTTTGCAGCATGCCCTCGATCACCCTCGGGTTCAGCCCTTCCTGAATGGCGCTTACGCCTTCCAGGATCATGGATTTGTTGATTCGTTCCTCCTTGTTTCGGTGGGTCAGCTTGTCTGCGATAGGCAATGCCAGTGCATTGGCGATTACTGCGCCATAGAATGTGGTTAGCAGGGCTACTGCCATGGCGGGTCCAAGCGCTTTGGGGTCATCCATGTTGGACATCATTTGTACCAGTCCTATCAAGGTGCCAATCATTCCCATGGCGGGGGCAACATCACCAATTGCCTTGAAGATATTGATGCCATCTTCATTCCTCTCGATGGTGAGGTTAATGTCCTTGCTGAGCATTTTGCGCACAAATTCTGAGTCATGACCGTCCACCAGTAATTCGATTCCTTTTTTCAGAAACTTGTTCTCTACTTCCACCTGCTCCAGACCCAATAAACCCTCTTTGCGGGCGATACTGGCCAGTTCAACACTTTGCTCAATCAGTTCGGTGGGTTTTTGTGGCTTGTAGATAAACGCCTTGCCGGCAACCGTGAAAGCACTCAAGGTCAGGGAAAGAGGGAACTTCATCAGAGTTACCATGAATGTTCCGCCTACCACGATCATTAGTCCGGGAACATTCACAAACATGCCGAAATCGCCTCCAAGCACAATGGCGATCGCGATGGCAGCCAAAGCGCCAACCAGGCCAATTAGTGTTGCTAGATCCATATCAGGTCTCTCTTGGAAAGCGGTTGATGTTATGTTCCATTGCTGGTTGGTCGTAACCAGCGGCAACATGGTTTGCTACTGTTTTACTCATGCCTAGAATGTCGGTCGAGGGAGGGAAAACTTTAGCTTTACTAAGACGAACAGTAACAAAACCTCACTCAGCGGCCTCTGGATGGCCAGCCAGGCGTCCCGGTACTGCGTTGTGTGCCTTGGCAAGGGCTTGCCATTGCCTGCAAGCCGCGCCTTGATACGCGTCCTGTTTGAAGCACTGAGGGCGACATATTTGTTTTAATAGTATGTGGAACCGGGCAGGGGATAAGCTGAGAAACAGCTGTACCTGATTCAGGCGGAGGTGAACTGGTTGCGTCCTTTGTGCTTGGACTGGTAGAGAGCCTGATCTGCACGCTCGAAGGCATCTTCAGGAGTGTCTCCTTTTTGGTACTCACTGATGCCACAGGAAACGGTAATGGTGACTTTCTTTTTTCGAAAATGAAAAGCACACTGTTCCACAGAATTTCGTAACTTTTCTGCTATCGCCATGGCACCTTTGGCATTGGTTTCTGGCAGGAGCAGCACAAACTCATCTCCCCCATAGCGGGCGATCAGATCAGTTTCCCGGGTCATTTTCTGCAGTTGCCCGGCAATGATCTTGAGCGCCTTGTCACCTGCCCGATGACCAAAGTTGTCATTGATCTGTTTGAATTTATCAATATCCACAACCATGATGGAAAGGGGCTGCCTATAGCGTTTCCAGCGGGCATATTCCTGCTGCAACCGCTCTTCATAGGCATGACGATTCGGAATGCCGGTCAAGGTGTCGTTGAATGCCCGCAAGTTTTGCTCGCTGGCCGTTTTACGCAGGGCTTCTGTTTCTTGCTCCACTTCGTTCAGGCGCTGAACCAGGACTTCCATTTTTTCTTCAGCAGCCTCTACCAGCTTTTGTTCCTGAAGCTGGAACTCCTCCATATGATTGCGGATGGCGTCTACACGTTGTTGAACCATGGACTTTAATTGGTTGAGATCAGTAGCTGATCTGGCCTGGGATTCGATATGATTGGTTTGTTCCTGTATTTCCTCTTCCAGTTTGTAGTGGCATTCGTTGATCGCCTGGTTAGTGGAGTTTGATTCTTCCAGGGCACCGTCAATTGTTGACAGACGGTTCATGAGCTGCCCAAGGAAATCTTCCAGTCCTTTTCTTTCCTGGTGTATTACACTGCGAATATTGTGTATCAGGCTGGTGATATCCTCAATCACCTGCGGTACTTGGTGGAGTTCCGGTTCGTCCACCAGCGTTAGCTTTATACTTTTTACCTGTTCCTCCAGTTCGGAAGGGACAGACAGATCATCCAGCAGTTGAAGCAGCTTCTCATTGATTTTTGCTAGCACATCCTGGCTTTCTGGAGGGGCTTCACCTGCTCCTTTGAACAGGGAGGAAAGCAGCCCCCGGCTTTTTGAGGTGGCAGGCTGATTGCCCAAGCTGCCCTGCAAGGCCTGATTCAGCAGCGGCAGGCAGGCTTCGAGGTTATCTGCAATTTCGATTTTGGTTCGTGCTTCCTTTGAACGGCTAACAACAGGTTCCCACTCTTTCTGATACTGATCCGGCAGTTGCAAGTGGCCCAGAAAATCACCCAACAGTTGTCCTATCTCTTCCGCCTGGGCAGGGCGGTTTGTGCTGGCCTGCATTAAGAAACGGTACAGTTTTTCTGAAATGCGCTTTAGATCAGGAAAGCTTGCACTACGTAAATCTTCTTGCAGGGATCCCAGTACTTCATCCAGCTGTTCATCCCAACCATTGGCGGCAAAGCTCAAGCGCAAGAGAATGTCCTGAAAATATTGTTTGTCCTTCTGCGCTACTTTGTCAGTTCCAGAGCCTACGGAAGCAGGAGAAAGTTTTACCGGCTCTCTCCTGATGCTGTCTTGCTCGATGGTTTGATTCAGGTTTGACATGGGTGTCTATCGCTTTGGAAATAGTCGTCATTCTTTGTAAGATTCCTGAACCCAGGGATTCAGGAGATTGTTAGCCTGACCATTTTTGTCGGCGTGAATTGTAATAACTTTAGATTTTAGGCTGGTGCGCTTCTGTTTGTGTGAACAAAAGCCGAAAACAGGAAGCTTTTGGAACAGATTGACTGCGGGACAGCCGCTCTTGCAGGAAATTTACTGTCAGGCCTGGCCCAGCAAGCGGGAAGTGTTCGATGGGGTAGTACAACCCTGGGGGTCATAATTGCAATCATTTTTGTTTTCTGCACGGAGCAGATGCAAGGCCTGTTGCAGATGCTGATAGTCCAGCTTGATGATTGTGCCGTTAAGGCGGTTGCTCTCATGGCATTGCGTGGCAAGCCCCAATAGCTGTCGCCAGAGGGGAAGCAATGGGCGAGCATCCGCTTCCTTGCGAATAAAATCCGTTATTTCCTGAGGATGGCAATTGACACCAATGCTCTCAAACAGCTGGTTGCGCCTGGTTTCCAATTCCTTCAGTTCTGTGACCTTTGCGTCTTTCTCTGCAACAAGCCGCAATAACTCGTCAGCATCCCGTTCATAGGTCAATGCTGCGGTTTCACTATCAAGAACCTGCTTGAGCTCACCCATGCGGGCAAGCTCCTGATCCAACAGTGAGTACAGGCAGCGATGAAAGTCGAGTTCTTCAGGCGGCATAATATTTGTTGTTAGTCTTTGGGCTTGAGAGCCATATCAAATTCCATCATGCGTTCCGCAATGTGTGTTGGATCAACAGAGTAGGTGCCATCCATGATGGCCTGCTTTACCTGTTCTACCCGTTTGGTATCCACCACTGGCTGATTTTCTACGGCAACGCCGATCTGTCCCAGGCGAATTGCTGTTTCAGACAGGCTGACGGTATCACTGACGGACGATTTTCCTGTAGATTGCTGGGCACTTGCAGACTCGCTTGCTGCTCCCTTGATCTGGGAGGAATCTCCGGATCTGGGGGCTTGTGCATTGCTTAGTCCATTGATATCAATAGGCATTTTAGGGGTCTCCTGGTTTTTTCACTTGCTGCTGCTAACATTAACATCGGCGGGTGAAAAAAATACTTAAGTCAAAATTTTGGCATTTTTTTCTGCTGCGCATGAAAGGCTGGATGATTGTCTGTTTCATATCCCGACCTTCACCTTGCCAGTTGCGGTTACGATGCCCTCAATGATTCTTTTTGAAGAAAGGTTTTTCACTTGGATCTGATCTCCGGCTGAAGCGTTTGCCAGCGCCTTGCCTGGCATACTCACCGTTATGCCGCTGATTCTTGCGATCAGCGTAACCCGCTGCCCACGCCTGATAACCTGGGGTGCCTCTACCATCACCGGCGTCAAAGGAAGGCCACCCGAAATATTTCGTTTCAGCTTCATTCCCTGCAAATCCCGTGGGTTAACGTAGTATCCCTGAGGCAATTTTGCAAGGTTGCGCCTGGCTACCTTGATCTGGTTTCCGCCGAGAATCGTACCCCGGGGAAGTGCTTCTGCAGCGACCACGACCTGCTTGTATATGTTAACTGTGGCCGGGACATATAAAGTCCAGGATTTGGGGTGAGTGCAACGCACTCCTACGCTGGTATTCCCCAAGGTTCTGCCACCGGTAGGAAGGAATGTTTCCAATGGCTCCTCACATGCAGCCAGTTTCAGGCGTGGATCCAATCTTCCCATAGTGATTTCGGCAGGTGTTTCATGGAGGTCTGTGCTGTATGTTTCCATAAACTGCCTTGCAGCTTCCAGTATGGATTCCAGGCGTTGCGCAGTAACTGCCCCGGCCTGCGTGTTCTGCAACAGCATCAGGGACAATCCTGCCAGTAGCGAAGCCAGCCTGCTACGCATGGTGATGCGCTCCTGTATTTAGGTATTTATCGTTCATGCCATGTTTGCCTGCAATATGCGTGCCGGATGCTGGCCGGGGAATTGGCGCTACTATGTATCTTCCTCCAGAAATTGTAATAATCTATTGATAATAATTGGAATTTACTTTCAGGCACACCACGCTGGATGCTGCGTTTTATGAATGCCTTGTTCTGGAAAAGCACGGGAATTTTGGCCGGAGGCGGATTATTGACGGCCTTTGCAATCGTGAATTAATAGAGCTGCCCTATAGAAAAGTACCCGTAAATTTCCCGCAGAAGCATGGGATTGGCAAGGGTTTCATAGGGTATCGGGCGCGAGAAACAGCTTTTCTGCTTTATCAGGATCTCCTGTATGAGCTGGTGATTCCTCTGCCGGGGAGCGGCAATCTATTGCCGTTGCTGCAACTGGAAAAATACACAAATATAGCAACTCATTGATTGTTAACACAAAACACAAATTGGCACGATTATCGCATTATTTTTCAGCAAATTATTTAAGTTGGAGAAAAACATGCCGCTATCGTTCGATTCTGCTCTGGGTATTCATGCCAAGGCACTCGACGTGCGCGCAAAACGCACCGAATTGCTTGCATCCAACATTGCCAATTCTGATACCCCCGGTTTCAAGGCCAGGGATATAGATTTTCGGTCAGCACTTTCCAATGTGAGCAGCCAGTCAAGAACCGGGTTGCAGCAAACCAATGCCAGGCATCTGTCAGCTTCCGGAGGTTCTACCAGCTTCACTACTCTTTATCGTGTGCCCAACCACTCTTCTCTGGACGGAAATACGGTGGATGCGCAACTGGAAAAATCTGCTTTTTCTGAAAATGCCCTGCGCTATCAGGCCAGTCTGACATTTCTGGATCGAAAGTTCAAAGGGCTGGTTGGAGCCTTGAAAGGAGAATAATCATGGGACTATATGATGTTTTCAATATTTCCGGTTCTGGCATGAGCGCACAATCGGTGCGCCTGAATACCGTAGCCAGCAACCTTGCCAATGCCGATTCGGTGAGCGCCAGCCCTGAAAAGGCATATCGCGCCCGCCAGCCGGTGTTTGCAGCGGTGCTCTCGGTGCTGAATGAGGGGAAACAATCCGCCGGGGTGCGGGTTGCCGGCATTGTTGAGAGTCAGGTGGAGATTCCCAGGGAATACCAGCCCAACCATCCCATGGCTGATCCTGATGGCTATGTATACAAGCCCAATGTGAACTCTGTAGAAGAAATGGCGAACATGATCTCCGCTTCCCGTTCTTACCAGAACAATGTGGAAGTGCTCAATACTTCCAAACAGTTGTTGCTCAAGACTTTGGATCTTGGGCGCTAGTAATCGAGGGAATTTCGATGATAAATGAAGTTAGCAACAATTCTAACGGCGCCCTTGGGGTTTCTTCCCAACTGCAGGGTACAGGCCGCTCCAGCAGTGATATGGGGCAGGAGGACTTTCTTGAGTTGATGTTGGCGCAGATGAAGAACCAGGATCCAACCAAGCCACTGGATCCCAATGAATTCATGAGCCAACTGGCCGAATTTTCCACTGTTAATGGTATCCAGGAACTTCAGCAGTCCTTCGATTCTCTGGCGGCTGTCATGTCAACAGATCAGACGCTGAAAGCAGCGAGCATGATAGGCCATGCGGTGATGACGCCCGGTGATACCAGTGTTCTGGAGGAAGGTGGAAATATTGTTGGGCAGGCGCTGCTGAACGGAAGTACCGCTGATCTGAACATCAAGATTTATGATTCCCAGGGTTCACTGGTGCGCACCATCCCCATGGGCAACAACGTCCCCGGTGCCGTACCTTTCAGATGGGACGGGTTTACCGAAGACGGCAGCCCGGCGGAGCCGGGAAACTATCGCATTGTTGCAGAGGTTGAGGTTGACGGCAGCATCCAAGAAGCTGCCACAGAGGTTCGCGGCAAGGTGGACAGTGTCAGCCTCAGTCCCTATGGGAGCATTTTGCTCAATCTGGACAATGGTACTTCCATGCCACTGGAAGCGATCCAGACCATTATGTAAGTGAAAGAACCTCTGATCAAGTCATGAGCTTGCATCCTGCGCCCAGGCCCGGTCAGAGACCCCTACAGCCATTAACGGAGAAAAAATATGTCATTTAATACAGCATTGAGTGGTATCCGGGCCGCATCCGGTGACCTGGGCATTATCGGCAACAATATTGCCAATGCCAATACCACTGGTTTCAAAGGTTCCCGGGCCGATTTTGCAGACGTTTATGCGGCAAGCATGATGGGTGCTCCCGGCACGGCCATTGGTCAAGGTGTGCGCCTGCAAGGAGCCGCTCAACATTTTGGACAGGGAAATATATCCTTTACCGGAAATGCACTTGATCTGGCCGTCAATGGACGGGGGTTCTTTCAACTGTCTGACGCCAGTGGCGCATCAGTTTATTCCCGTGCAGGTAATTTTCATCTTGACCGGGATGGCTACGTGGTAAACAGTGACGGGCTTTTCCTGATGGCAAGAGGAGCCGACCAGAACGGGGCAATCACCGGTGGTATCGGGCCAATGCGGATTGATACCTCCTATGCCCAGCCGAACCCCACTACCGCCTTGAACGCCAATCTCAACTTTGATGCGCGTTCAGGAGAAACCGATAGCGCATGGGCGCTAATTGGCGGTGCGCCGGATCCTGCAGGATACAATTCCACCACCACGACTTCGGTGTATGACAGCCAGGGAAACCCGCACGACATTACTCTCTACTACAGCAAGCAGGATCCTGCTACCAGTCCCAACTCCTGGACGGTACGCACCATGATTGACGGGGTGGTTCAGGATACCACTACAGTAGTCTTCAACGATGATGGCTCTTACAGCAGTCCAGCTACCATTAATTTGTCATGGAATCCAGGTGGTGGCGCCACTCCAGGCCAGGCAATTGCCATTGATCTGTCAAAAAGCACCCAATACGGTAGTGATTTTGCGGTTAACTCAATTTACCAGGACGGATTTTCCACGGGGCAGATCCTGGGTGTGGATATTGACCAGGAAGGCACGATTTTCGCTCGCTACACCAATGGCCAGTCCCGAAGCATTGGTCAGATGGTACTGGCAAACTTCGCCAATGAACAGGGGTTGCAGCCGCTGGGCAATACTGCCTGGGCAGACACCAATGCTTCCGGCCCTCCGATCGTTGGCGCACCAGGCACCTCCGGGCTGGGGTCGATCCAGTCAGGTGCACTGGAAGAATCCAACGTGGATCTTACCGAGCAGCTGGTGAAAATGATTGTGGCACAACGTAACTTCCAGGCCAATGCACAGACTATCCAGACAGAAGATACCATCACGCAGACAATCATCAATCTGCGCTAACCGGGATAAATCATCATGGATCGCATGCTCTACATCGCTATGACCGGCGCCCGGGAAACCATGAGATCCCAGGCGGTGAACACCAATAATCTGGCCAATGCCAGCACCACTGGCTTTCGGGCGGATATGGAATCTTTTCTTAGTCTGCCGGTATATGGGCCGGGTTTTCCCGACCGGGTCTATGCTGTGGCGGATGGTGCCGGCGTGGATCTCAGCGGTGGTTCTGTCCAGAGCACTGGAAGAGAACTGGATGTGGCAGTCAAGGGGGCAGGGTGGATCGCGGTGCAGGCTCCGGATGGGGGTGAAGCATATACCCGCGCCGGTGATCTGCGGGTGGACAGCTTCGGTATCCTCACTACCGGCGCCGGTCATCCGGTACTTGGCGAGGGTGGCCCAATTGCTGTTCCACCCAACGGCAAGCTGGATATTGGTGCTGATGGAACAATTACCGTGCAACCATTGGGGCAGGGCGTCAATGCACTGGCGATTGTGGATCGAATCAAACTCGTCAACCCTCCACCCGCCAGCCTGGCAAAAGGGGAAGATGGGCTGATGAGATTGCGCAACGGTGTACCAGCCGAAGCAGATGCAGTAGTGAAACTGGCTTCCGGGGCGCTGGAATCGAGCAATGTAAATGCCGTGGAGTCCATGGTGCGAATGATAGAGCTGGCCCGCCAGTTTGAAACCCAGGTGAAGATGATGAAAACGGCTGAAGAAAATGATTCCGCTGCAACGAAATTGATGAGTATGAGTTGATATGGTTTTGCTAGTGCAAACCAACTATTACATCTGTTGCGCATCGTCAACAGGTACAGAACCAGGAGAAAACCAATGAATCCGGCACTATGGATTGCAAAAACAGGCCTGGAAGCGCAGCAGACGCGCATGGCCACCATTTCCAACAATTTGGCAAATGCCAGCACCAACGGTTTCAAGCGCTCCAGGGCGGTATTTTCTGATTTGCTCTATCAGAACCTGGCACAGGTCGGCGCACAGTCCTCACAAGATACGCAGCTGCCTTCCGGACTGAATCTGGGTACGGGTGTGCGCACTGTGGCGACAGAAAAAATCTTTACCCAGGGGAACATCGTGCAAACCGGCAATGCACTGGATGTGGCCATCAAGGGGCGGGGCTTTGTGCAAATCCTCATGCCTGACGGTTCTCAGGCGTACAGCAGGGACGGCACCATGCAAATGGACTCGCAAGGCCAGCTGGTTACCTCCATGGGCTACCCTGTGCAACCTGGCATCAGCATTCCAGTAGATGCCCAAAGTATCACTATCGGTTCTGACGGTACGGTGTCGGTAGTCACAGCCGGTTCTTCTGCACCCACGCAGGTAGGCAATGTCCAGTTGGCAGACTTTATCAATCCGGCGGGGTTGCAGGCCATTGGCGACAATCTGTTTCTTGAGTCGGGTTCCAGCGGCGCCCCCCAGGTTGGCACGCCGGGGTTGAACGGCCTGGGCACCTTGATTCAAGGCTCACTGGAAAGTTCCAATGTCAATACTGTGGAAGAGCTGGTGAACATGATTGAAACCCAGCGTGCCTACGAGATGAACTCCAAGGCCATTTCTACAGCAGACCAAATGCTGCAATACGTGAACAACAACCTGTAGGAGACAGGAGTATGAGCAATCGACAACTGCATAGATTGCCCTTGGTCGGTGTGGCATTGGGGGTGTTGTTTCTAAGTGGCTGCGCGATGCCAAAAAAGGGAGATACCAAATTCGTCGCCACACCGCCAGTCCTTGTTGCCCCGGCGCCAGCTTCCAGCGGCGCAATTTACCAGGCAGATACAGCTTTGCGATTGTTCGAAGACCTGAAAGCGCGGAAGGTGGGCGATATTCTCACTATCGTTCTAAATGAACGCACCAATGCCGAAAAGAAAGCAGATACCTCAATGGACAAAGCTTCTGAATCCAGTATCGGGATTCCGAAAATATTCGGACAGACAGTGCCCGAACTGGAAAACAGTGTGAGCGGTGGCCACAAATTTGCGGCGGAAGGCGACAGCAAACAGAGCAATAAACTGGAAGGAAGCATTACCGTCACTGTGGCCCAGGTCCTGAGCAATGGCAACCTGGTAATACAGGGAGAGAAATGGATCACCATAAATCATGGAGAGGAATTTATTCGTATTCGGGGCATTGTACGTCCCCTGGATATTGGGCCGGAGAACAGCATTTCTTCCACCAAAGTGGCGGACGCCCAGATTCTATATAGCGGTCGGGGTTCCCTGGCCCGAGCCAACAAGCCCGGCTGGCTAACCGAATTTTTCTTCAGTCCGCTGATGCCGTTCTGATGCGGTAATTGAAAGGTAAATAATATGAAAGCAATTTCCATGGCTGTTGTCGTTTTGCTGGGCTTTATTGCCTTTCCCGTGCAAGCAGAGAGAATAAAAGACCTGGCTTCTGTTGCTGGTGTGCGTGAAAACCAGCTGGTGGGTTATGGTTTGGTGGTGGGTCTGGATGGTACTGGCGACAAGACCAGTCAAACCCAGTTTACCGCGCAAAGCCTCAAAAGCATGCTGGCTCAGCTTGGTGTAGTGGTGCCGCCTGGAGTCAATCCCAAACCCAAGAATGTGGCTGCTGTGATGATCAGTACAAGCCTGCCGCCCTTTGCCAAGCCCGGACAAATGATTGATGTGACAGTTTCTTCCTTGGGTAACGCCAAAAGCCTGCGCGGCGGCACCTTGCTGATGGCCCCGTTGAAAGGTGCAGACGGTAAGGTCTATGCCATCGCCCAGGGAAATCTGATTGTGGGCGGGTTGGGTGTGGAAGGCAAGGATGGTTCAAAGGTGACAGTAAATATCCCCAGCGTGGGACGTATTCCCAATGGTGCATCTGTGGAACGGGCGATAGCCAGCCCTTTCACCAGCGCCAACAGGCTGGTACTGAATCTGCACAATGCCGATTTCACCACGGCTCACCGGGTAGTGAAGGCGATTAACCAGATGATAGGCCAAGGTACGGCCAAGGCGCTGGATGGAGGCTCTATCGAAGTGCGGGCGCCAGTGGATCCTTCCCAGAAAGTCGGTTTTCTCTCCATTCTGGAGAATATTACCCTTGAACCTGGTGAAGCACCGGCACGGGTGGTGATCAACTCACGCACGGGAACCGTCGTTATCGGCAGTCATGTGCGGGTGACGCCAGCAGCGGTGGCCCATGGCAGCCTGATGGTTACGATTTCCGAGCAGACTGCTGTCAGCCAACCATCACCTTTCTCCCGAGGGGGGAACACGGAAGTGGTTCCGCAATCCAGTGTGCAGGTTACCCAGGAAGATGCGCGCATGTTCTTGTTCAAGCCCGGAGTAAAGCTGAATGATATCGTGCAGGCGGTAAACCAGGTTGGCGCTGCGCCGGGTGACCTGGTAGCCATCCTGGAGGCACTGAAAGAAGCGGGAGCATTGCGGGCGGAGCTGATCGTTATCTGATCTGAATAAACCATGAACAGTCAATTGAGCAAGGCAGGTATCTATACTGATTTCAACGGGTTAACAGAGCTGAAAGCCGGTGCTCGCAAGCAGTCACCCGAAGCCCGCAAGGAAGTTGCCCGCCAGTTTGAAGCCATGTTTATTCAGATTATGCTCAAATCCATGCGTGATGCCGGCAGCCTGGGAGAAGAGGGCGGGGAGAGTGATCAAACCCGTTTCTACCAGCAAATGTTTGACCAGCAAATTGCCCTGGATCTGGCGAATAAAAAGGGAATTGGACTGGCAAAAGTGTTTGAGCAGCAGCTGGGGGGAGAGCAGCAGGTTGTTCCTGATGGTGATCTTTCCCTGTCTGGTCGTAAATCCTTTCATGTGCAGCAAGTTGGCGCCACTCCGGTGGCGAAAACTGCCGCCGCCCCGGCTGAAGCCAGGCAAGAATGGTTGCCCGGAAGCCCGGAGGAATTTATCCGGGATCTCTGGCCAGCCGCACAACAAATGGCGGACAAACTGGGTGTCACACCTGAAGTCCTTATTGCCCA
>JALWMK010000109.1 GCA_027083925.1 Sedimenticola sp.
GCTCCCAGCTTACGCCCCTCACCTACATCCCTGTAGGCGACGAAGTTATCGCTGCCCTCATGTGCGTAGATGCCAATCATGAATTAATAGAGGTGCCCTACAATACATTGGGTTATGCGTATAGCAGAAACATACAAAGTGTTACCAGGCCTCGCGCTGTGGTTTTTCCCTGCGGAGTACGCCTTGCCCGGGAATGCCTGGCTGACTCTGAATGTGGGCTTTGTTACTGTTCGTTTTAGTAAATCTACCCGAAGATCACCTGCCGTCTGAAGTCATCGCTTAGCACGGCATTGAAGCGCTTGCGCTTGATACTCAGGCGCGAAGGCTCCCGCTTGGGCAGATTCAGCACCCAATGCAGCATGTTCTCCACACCCCAAATGGCAATGACTTCTCCTTCTGTCAGCTCACTAACGCTTTCTATCCTGCGGCATCCAGCGGCTCGCAAACAGGGTGAGTTAGGGGCGCTATTACGCCGTGAAAAATTGTATTCCAATCGGCTTGCAAAGCGGCGGCGTGAGTTTAATCATTTCTTCCCCGGCAACAGTTTTTCCTCTTCCAGCTCATCCAGTTCCACCTTTTCGATCTTCACGAAGCGGCTGCTGATTTTCTGCGCGGAGGTGTTGACCTGTTTGACATCATCATGGGCCTGGCGGATGTGGGTGGCGAGCCTGTCCATGCGCTGCTGGAAGCGGCCGAAATCCTTGGACAGGTAGCGCAGGTGTTCCTGGATGATGTGCACCTGCTTGCGGGTGGCCACGTCCTTGATCACTGCCCTGGCGGTGGTGAGCACCGCCATGAGGGTGGTGGGGGAAACCAGCCATACCCGCCGCCGCTGGGCTTCTTCCACCAGTTCGGGAAAGTGGGCGTGGATCTCGGCAAACAAGGATTCGGCGGGAAGAAACAGAACCGCGCCATCTGCGGTTTCTCCGGGTATCAGGTATTTGGCTGCAATATCCTGAATGTGTTTCTTGATGTCCTGGCGAAACTGGCGGCGCGCCTGCTGGCGCTCGTTTTCCGCAGCGTCCGCATCCATCATGCGCTGATAGCTTTCCAGGGGAAACTTGGCGTCGATGGCGACATTGCCGGTGGGTTCCGGCAGGGTGAGAAGGCAGTCCACCCGGGTACCATTGCTCAGGGTCTGCTGCATGGAGTAGCTGCCTTCCGGCATCATGTTACGCACCAGGGATTCCAGTTGCACTTCGCCGAAGGCGCCCCGTGAGCGCTTGTCGGTGAGTACTTCCTGCAGGCTGACCACGTTGCCGGACAGCTCGGTGATTTTTTTCTGTGCCTCGTCGATGCGGGACAAGTGCTCCAGCACCCGGGTGAAGGTCTCCGTGGTTTTTTCAAAACCTTCCGTGAGACGCTTTTCCACTTCGCCGCTGATCTGGCGCAGTTTCTCTTCCGTGGTGCGGGTCAGGCTTTCCACCCGCTTGTTCAGTTCTTTCGCGGACTGGCTCTGGGAGTCCCGCAGCTGCTGCGCCAGGTGGGACATGCCTTCCTGCAACGCCTGCTGCTGGCTCTGCAGTGCTTCGGTCTGGCGCTGTTCGAAGCTTTCGCGCTGCGCCGCCAGGGCATTGCCCACCGCAGCCCGCAGCTCCGCCTGTTCTTTTTGCTGCACCACCCGCCCTTCGCCAAGGTGCTCCACCACCGCGCCCTGCAGCAGCTCAAGGCGTTGCAGCAGCGACTCCTTCATGGAGCCGGCATCCAGCAGCAACTGCCGTTGCAACACCCCCTGACGCCGCCCCAGGGTTTCCTGCAATTCCGCAATATTTCTGTGTATGCCTTCCTGGGTCAGCACCTGCCCGCGGATGATGTCGTCGGCGATTTCCCGGCGCTGCTTGTCCAGGGCGTTGAGCAGGCCCAGGGCGGTTTGCTCGGAATCCAGGTAGAGGCGGCGCAGCTGTTTTTTCTGTGACGCCAGCACCCATAGCACCACAATCAGCAGAATCAGTACCAGCCCCAGGCTGGCGAGCAGTATTTCCTGGGTGTACTGACTCCAGAAGACCTGAAGATTTTCCATGTATTCCACTTGCCGAACAGATAAAATCAATTTCCGAAACTATCATATTTTTGCTATGCGCGTTCACCTCAAAACCTTGGGCTGCAGGCTCAACGAAGCCGAACTGGAATCCTGGTCGCGGGATTTCCAGCAACGAGGCATCCAGCCTGAGAGCAATCCCGGGCATGCAGACTTGCTGGTGATCAATACCTGCGCGGTGACGGAAGAAGCGGTGCGCAAGTCACGCAAGCTGCTGCGCCGCGCCCAGCGGGACAACCCGTCCGCCAAGCTCGTCATCAGCGGCTGCTATGCCTCCCTGAATCCAGAGCAGGCTGCCGATCTCGGCGTGGATCTGCTTATTCCCAATACCGAGAAGGAGCGCCTGGTGGATATTGTGTTCCAGGAGCTGCAACTGCCCACCATGCCGGCGACCGCCATGGAGGCTGATGCCTACAGCCTGCTTGGCAACAACCGCCAGCGGGCTTTCATCAAGGTTCAGGACGGCTGCCGCCATCGTTGCAGCTATTGCATCGTCACCCTGGCGCGTGGCGAAGAGCGCAGCAAGCCGCTGCCCGAGATCCTCCACGAGATCCGCTGGCAACACCAACAGGGTATACAGGAAGTGGTGCTGGCGGGTGTGCATCTGGGGGGCTATGGAAGCGACAATGATTCGAGCCTGAAAACCCTGGTGGAAGAGGTGCTGGAGCACACCGGTATGCCGCGCATTCGCCTGGGTTCTCTGGAGCCTTGGGATCTGCCGGAGGACTTCTGGCATCTGTTCGAAAACCCCAGGCTCATGCCGCATTTGCATTTGCCCATGCAAAGCGGCGCAAACTCCGTGCTGCGGCGCATGTCGCGGCGCTGCCGGACGGAGGAGTTTCTGTCCCTGGCGGAAAGCGCCAGGAGGCAGATCGCGGATTTCAATATCACCACGGACATCATCGTCGGCTTTCCCGGCGAAACGGAAGAAGAATGGCGGCAAACCCTGGACTTCGTGGCGCAGGCGGCATTCGGCCATGTGCATATTTTTTCCTTCTCCCCCCGCAGCGGCACCAAGGCCGCCGGTCTTGCCAACCCGGTGCCCCGGGAAATCAAGCGCCGACGCAGCGAACAATTACACCGCTTGGCGGAAAAGACCGCAAAGGCCGTCATCGACCAGCAGCTGGGAAAGACCGTAGCCGTACTGGTGGAAGGTGGAAAAGCCGCATCGGAGAACGGGCGGCAGTTGTGGGCGGGCTATACCCCCAACTACCTGCGGGTGCAGTTTGCTTCCGAACGGTTTCTTGAAAACCGGATTGTGCCGGTCACCCTGGAGCAAAGCAGCAACAAAACCCTTCTTGCCTCGGTTGTTGAAAACCGGCGATAACCAGCCATACTTGACATAGAGGTGCCTATAGGCAAAAAGGAGATTGGCAATGTTTCTCAAAGAGAAAAAAAGTGGTGATCTGGTTGAAGTATTGGGCGTTTCCGACCTGATCGATCCGTTCCAGAACAGCATGCCGGGACGTTATCACGCTGGTGAAGAAATGGGGGAGTCCAAAGGCTTCTCCAAGACCGCGCTGGTGTTCCCGTCAGGTGAAGCCCTGCCCAGGTGTTGGGTGGATCCGGATTACAAGTAGGGCTTTTCAAAGGTTTCTGATTCGATCTGTCGGTGAGGGCGCGGGATCCCGGCCTGCGCCGGGATGACAGTTCAATTCAGAGGTTCACATCCATCCACACCGGGCAATGGTCGGAAGGCTTTTCCATGGCGCGAATATCGTAGGCAATACCAGCATCTTCGAGGCCTGCGACAACAGAATTGCTGCCCAGCAGCAGGTCGATGCGCAATCCCCGCTTGGGTTCGCGGCTGAAGCCTTTGCTGCGATAGTCGAACCAGCTGAACAGGCTGTCTTCCTGCGGAAAACGCTCCCGCCAGCTGTCACGCAGCCCCCAACTCATGAGTTGTTGCAGCCATTCCCGCTCTTCCGGCAGGAAGGAGCATTTCCCTGTGCGCAGCCAGCGTTTGGCGTTGTCCGGGCCGATGCCGATATCCAGATCCGCAGGCGCAATATTCATGTCGCCAATTACCGCCAGATGCCGCTGGGGTGAAAAATCCTGATTCAGCCAGCGGGTCAGGTCTGCATAGAATTTCTGTTTCGCGGGAAATTTCACCGGATGATTACGGCTTTCCCCCTGGGGAAAGTAGCCATTGATAATGGTGATCTCTTCACCACCCGGTGTTTTGTACACCCCTGTGATCAGGCGCTTCTGGCTGTCTTTATCGTCTCCGGGCAACCCCCGGATTACCTCAACAGCAGGATCACGGGACATCAGAGCCACTCCGTAGTGCCCTTTTTGTCCATGAAAATCAATGTGATAACCCAGCTCTTCTATCATTTCACGGGGAAACTCGCTGTCCTGCACCTTGATTTCCTGCAGGCCGATGATGTCGGGCTGGTACTTGTCCGCCAGTGCCTGGAGCTGATGGGGACGGGCGCGGACGCCGTTGACATTGAAAGATACGATGCGCATGAATTTTCCTGTTAATCGGGGAACGGAGAAAGTCTATCAGATCAGCTTCGCAGAAAACCTTCCAATACAGAAAGGAATGCCTGGGGTTGCTCGGCATAGACCCAATGACCGGCGCCGGGAATCACCATCATTTCCGCCGAGGGAAACAATTGCCGTATCCGTGGCAGATGCTCCGGCTCGATATAGCCAGAGTTCTCTCCCCGGATGAAAAGCGTCCTGCCGACGTAGCCTGCATCTTCCGGCAGCTCGGGAAACCCGCTGATGACATCCAGCCCATCACGCAACGCCTGCAAATTGTTACGCCAGCGCCAGCCGCTATCACCGCGTTGCAGGTTCTGCAGCATATGATCCCGTACCGCCTTGTCCGCGATGTTCGGGGTCAACAATTCTTCCGCATGGGCGCGGCTGGTGATTTGCTCCAGGGGCAATGCCAGCAATGCATCCAGCAGCATGGCCAGACGCCCGCTGTAGGTGACGGGCGCAATATCCACTACGCCCAGGCGCTCCACACAACCGGGATGCTGCAGTGCCAGCACCATGGCGGTCTTGCCGCCCATGCTGTGGCCTATCACCACAGACCGGGGAACAGCCAGCTCATCCAGCAGCTCCAGCACGTCAGCGGCCATGGCCTCGTAGGAAACATCAGAATCATGGGGTGAACGGCCATGATTGCGCAGATCCGGTACGATCACCCGGCGGCCTTCAGAAAGCTTCCTGGCGATCCGTTGCCAGTTCACCAGAGAGCCGAGCAGGCCATGCAACAACAACAGAGGCGGCCTGGTGCAATCCTCACCAAACTCCCTGAAATAGAGTTTCATCAGTCAGGGGGCAAGCCTATCTTTTACGCTGCGGCGGCAAATCGGTACAGCTGCCCTCGGCCACTTCCGCGGCCATGCCGATACTTTCATTCAGGGTGGGATGGGGATGGATGGTCAGACCGATGTCTTCGGCGTCGGCCCCCATCTCCAGGGCCAGCACGGTTTCGCCGATGAGTTCACCTGCATTTACACCAACAATGCCGGCGCCAAGGATGCGTTTGTTGTCCGGGTCGAAAAGCAGTTTGGTCATACCCTCTTCACGCCCCACCCCGATGGCCCGGCCGGAAGCCGCCCAGGGGAAGACTGCCTTTTCGTATTTGATGCCTTTTTCCTTTGCTTCGGTTTCTGTCAGCCCCATCCAGGCCACTTCCGGGTCGGTGTAAGCCACGGAAGGGATGGTCAAGGGATCGAACAACGATGGCTGGCCGGCGATCACTTCAGCGGCCACCTTTGCCTCATGGGTTGCCTTGTGCGCCAGCATGGGATTGCCCACCACATCGCCGATGGCGAAGATATGGGGGACATTGGTACGCATGTGCTGATCCACGGGAATGAAGCCGTGCTGATCCACTTCCACACCCGCCGCTTCCGCATTGATGAGGCGCCCGTTGGGGCGGCGGCCCACGGCCACCAGCACCTTGCCGTAGGTTTCCGCTCCGGGGACAGTGGTTTTTCCCTGAACATCGTCTCCGGCGAAGCTGACCTTCAGGCCGCTCTTCAGGGGCTTCACCGATTCCACGCGAGTATTGAGCAGGATGCGATTGAGCTGTTTTTCCAGGCGCTTTTGCAGCGGCCTGACCAGGTCCTTGTCACAACCGGGAATCAGGCTGTCCTGCAGCTCCACGATATCGATACTGCTTCCCAGGCCACTGTACACAGTGGCCATTTCCAGACCGATAATGCCGCCGCCAATAATGAGCATTTTTTTCGGGATGCTCTCCAGAGCCAGGGCGCCGGTGGAATCGATGAGACGGGGATCTTCATTGGGAAAGCCGGGGATCTGCGCCGCAGAAGAGCCGCAGGCGATAATACAATGATCGAATTCAATCAGCGTCTGCCCGCCCTCCCCTTCCACCAGCAAGGTTCCGGGACTCTGAAACTGCCCTACGCCATGCACCACCTGCACCTTGCGCATCTTCGCCATGCCTTTGAGGCCCGTGGTGAGTTTGCGCACTACCTTGTCTTTTCCTGCCCGCAATTTATCCAGATCGACCTTCGGCCTGCCAAAACTCACGCCCATGCGGGAAAGCTCCGCCGCCTCGTTGATCACGTCGACAGTGTGCAGCAAGGCTTTGGAAGGAATACAACCTACATTCAGACACACACCACCCAGATCGGCATAACGCTCGACCATGACAACATCCATACCCAGGTCAGCGGCACGAAAGGCGGCGGTGTAGCCGCCCGGCCCCGCCCCCAGCACCAGTACCTGGGTGCGGATATCGGGCACGGAATCCGTAGCGCCGGCAGGAACAGTTGCGGCGTGTTTCACCGGCGGCTGCTTCTCGACTGCAGACTCTCCCGCAGGAGGATTTGGCACAGGAGCAGCTTCTCCGGCTTCCAGTAACAGCAGCAAGCTGCCTTCAGAAATCTTGTCACCCACATTGACCTGAACCGACTTCACCGTGCCCGTTTCCGGGCTGGGGATTTCCATGGAGGCCTTGTCGCTTTCCAGGGTGATGATGGAATCTTCCTTTTCGACCCGCTCACCCGGGCTGACCAGCACCTCGATGACTTCCACTTCGGCAAAATCACCGATGTCGGGGAGAGTTACTTCAACTATGTCGCTCATGCCGTTTAACCTGTGGTTGGTCTGAAATAAGGGGAGGCTCAAAGCACCAGGCGCCGGATATCCGACAACAACGCACCCAGGAAGGTCGTAAACCGCACACCTTCTGCACCATCGATAACACGATGATCATAGGACAGGCTGAAGGGCATGACCAGCCGGGGCTCGAATTTCTCGCCATTCCACACGGGTTTCATGGCGGCCCGGGATACACCCAGTATGGCGACTTCCGGTGCATTCACAATGGGAGTGAACTGGACACCACCTATGCCGCCCAGGCTGGAAATGGTGAAGCAGCCACCCTGCATGTCTGCGGGGGCAAGCTTGCCCTTGCGCGCCCTGGCGCTGATTTCCATCAGTTCCCTGGCCAGATCGTACACGCCTTTCTGATCAACATTGCGGATTACGGGCACCACCAAGCCATTGGGCGTATCCACTGCCACGCCAATGTGGATGTATTTCTTCAGCATCAGCTTGCCGCCATCCGCCGACAGCGAGGCATTCACATTGGGGAACTCCCGCAACGCAGCTTCGCAGGCCTTCATCAGAAAGGGCATGAAAGTCAGGCGCACGTCCTTTTTCAGCGCTTCGTCCTTTTGCGCCTTGCGGAACGCCTCCAGCCCGGTAATATCCGCTTCATCGAACTGGGTGACATGGGGAACAGTAATCCAGCTACGATGCAGATGCTTGCCGCTGATTTTCTTGATGCGGTTGAGCTCGACTTCTTCCGTTTCCCCGAACTTGCTGAAATCCACAGCCGGCACGGCGGGCATGGCCAAGCCCCCGGCAATCGGAGTCACGCCGCCAGACAATGCGTCCTTAATAAAGGATTGCACGTCATCCCTCATGATCCGCCCTTTTGGGCCGGAGCCGGATACCCGCGCCAGATCCACACCAAGCTCCCGGGCGAAGCGCCGCACGGCGGGGCTGGCATGGCTCTTGCGATTCGGCATATCTGCTCTTGTGGGCGCAATGGGCAAAGGCTTGGCCATTTTTTCACCTGGTGCCGGAGGTGGGGGTGTCGGATGACTCTCCACCGGTTTCGGGGGAGCAACCGGCGCGGTTTCCTCAGGAACGGCGTCCTCTTCCAGGGTAACCAACAGATCACCCTGGTTGATGGTATCACCTACATGCACATTGACTTCTTTCACCACACCTGCGGCTGGGGAAGGAATTTCCATGGAGGCCTTGTCGCTTTCCAGGGTAATCAGTGAGTCATCTATTGCAATGCTGTCGCCAGCCGACACCAGTACCTCGATTACCTCCACATCCTTGAAATCACCAATGTCCGGTAGCGTTATTTCGATTGTATTCGCCATCTGGTTTCTCCTCAGACCTTGGTCGGGCTCGGTTTTTCCGGGTTGATCTTGTATGCCTTGATGGCCTGGGCCACCAGGTCGGCATCCACCGCACCCTCATCCGCCAGGGATTTCAATGCCGCCACCACCACGTGATAACGGTTCACCTCAAAGAACTCCCGCAGCCTGTGCCGCAGATCGGAGCGGCCGAAGCCGTCCGTACCCAGGGTCAGGTAACCGCACTTCCCCAGATAGGGACGGATCTGATCTGCAAACATGCGCACATAATCCGTGGCAGCCACTACCGGCCCGGCGCTTCCCTCCAATTGGGAAAACACAAAGGGCTTGCGCGGTTTTTCCATGGGGTGCAGGCGATTCCAGCGTTCGCAATCCATGCCGTCACGCGCCAGTTCGGTAAAACTGGTCACGCTCCACACATCCGCCGCCACATTCCAGTCTTTTTCCAGCAACTGCGCCGCGGCGATCACTTCCCGCAAAATGGTGCCGGAGCCGAGGAGCTGCACTCGTTTTTTCTTGCGCGATCCGGGCTTGAACAGATACATGCCTTTGATGATGCTCTGCTCCACACCCTCGGGCATGGGCGGATGCACATAGTTTTCGTTCATGATGGTGACGTAGTAGAAGATGTTTTCCTGCTCCTGGTACATGCGCCGCATACCATCCTGAAGAATCACCGTCAGCTCATAGGCAAAGGTTGGGTCATAGGAGCGGCAGTTGGGAATGCCCGCCGAGGCCAGATGGCTGTGGCCATCCTGGTGCTGCAGGCCTTCTCCGGAAAGCGTGGTACGCCCGGCGGTGCCGCCCATGAGGAAGCCCCGGGCCTGCATGTCACCGGCGGCCCAGGCCAGATCGCCCACCCGCTGGAAGCCAAACATGGAGTAGTACACATAGAAAGGGATCATGGGCACGTTGTGATTGGAGTAGGAAGTTGCGGCGGCAATCCAGGAGGACATGGCGCCAGCCTCATTGATGCCTTCCTGGAGGATCTGCCCCTTCACGTCCTCGCGGTAGTACATGACCTGATCGGCATCCATGGGCGTGTAGAGCTGTCCCACGTGGGAATAGATGCCCAGCTGGCGGAACATGCCTTCCATGCCGAAGGTGCGCGCCTCGTCGGGCACGATGGGCACCACATGTTTGCCGACGTTCTTGTCACGCAGCAGGCTGGTGAGAAAACGCACGTAGGCCATGGTGGTGGACATTTCCCGCTCACCGCTACCTTCCAGCAGGGCCTGGAAAGCGTCCAGACCCGGGATTTCCAGGGTTGTCGATTTTGCCCGGCGGGCAGGTAGATATCCACCCAGCTCCTGGCGTCGCTGATGCAGATATTTCATTTCCTCGCTGTCTTCTGCGGGCTTGAAATACGGTGCAGATGCCAACTGATCGTCAGGTATGGGGATATTGAACCTGCCCCGGAAATGCCGCAGGGCATCTTCTCCCATCTTCTTCTGGGAATGGGTGATATTCTGCCCTTCCCCGGCTTCTCCCATGCCATAGCCTTTTACGGTCTTCGCCAGAATTACCGTGGGCTGGCCCCGGTGTTCCATGGCAGCCTTGTAGGCTGCATAGACCTTGATGGGATCGTGCCCACCGCGATTCAGGCGCCAAATATCCTCATCACTCATGGTCGCAACCATATCCAGAAGTTCAGGATATTTGCCGAAGAAATGCTCACGCGTGTATGCGCCTCCCTTGGCCTTGTAGGCCTGGTAATCGCCATCCAGCGCCTCTTCCATCCGCTTGCGCAACAGCCCTTTCTTGTCCCTGGTGAGCAGGGGATCCCAATAGCCACCCCAGACCACCTTGATTACGTTCCAGCCGGCGCCACGGAATACGGCTTCCAGCTCCTGTATGATCTTGCCATTGCCACGCACCGGGCCATCCAGACGCTGCAGGTTGCAATTTACCACGAACACCAGATTGTCCAGCCGCTCCCTTGAGGCCAGCGAAATGGCGCCCAGGGATTCAGGTTCATCCATTTCCCCGTCACCCATATATGCCCAGACCTTGCGCCCATCCATGTCGCTAATCCCCCGGTCATGCATGTAGCGCATGAAGCGCGCCTGGTAGATGGCCATCAGCGGCCCCAGCCCCATGGAAACCGTGGGAAACTGCCAGAAATTGGGCATCAACCAGGGATGAGGATAGGAAGACAAGCCATTTCCGCCGGATTCCTGGCGGAACAGATTCATTTGCTCCTCGGTAATACGCCCTTCCAGAAACGCCCGGGCGTAAATCCCCGGCGCGGAATGCCCCTGGAAGAACACCAGATCACCTGCCTGCTCTTCATTGCTGCCACGAAAGAAGTGATTGAAGCCCACATCGAACAAGGTGGCGCTGGAGGCGAAACTGGCAATGTGCCCACCCAGCTCCGGCTCCTTGCGATTCGCCTGCACCACCATGGCCATGGCGTTCCAGCGGATAAAGGAGCGGATTCGGCGCTCCATGGCGCGATTGCCGGGAAACGGCGGCTGCTTGCTCGGGGGAATGGTGTTTACATAGGCCGTGGTCGCCTTGTACGGAAGATAGGCGCCAGACAGGCGGGCCTTCTCGATGAGCTGTTCCAGCAGGAAATGGGCGCGTTCAACACCTTCGTTTTCCAGAACACCTTCCAGTGCTTCCAGCCATTCCAGTGTTTCCTGGGGATCTGTGTCGGGTTTGTTTGCCATGGGTAGTCCATCCGCATCTGTTTACGGGAGCAGTAGTGGCGGGCATCATAACACAAATCCATACTATTTTGTCATTTTGTTGTTTATCAACAACTTAAGATAATCATATTTTTGTACGATTATCTTATTTCCTGCAAAGCCCCCTCTTTCCAAAAATCAGGGGCGCTACAAGCTCTCGCATTCCCAAGCGGGAATACTCAGTAAAACCCACGAACCCGGAAATCTCATGATTGGTGGTGAAGCAGGATACCAAAGCCGAGACCAATCAAGAATTGGTGCTATGCATCACTACCGGTCAAGGGACTTGGGCCGGAATGCCGGGATCAGCCCAATCACCACGGAGGAAGCATGTGATTTTTTCTGCGGGCAGGGGCACAACGGCAGGAAATTGCCCGCAATCAGCGCCCCCTTGGTCGCAAAGATTACCCTTGGTACCTATCTGGCAGTTCCTCATAGACCTTGAGTACCTGTTCTTCTCTTTCGAACAATGCCGCCACACAATCCGGATCAAAATGGGTTCCGGAATGCTCTTTCAGGTACGCCAGCGCCTTTTCCCTGGACCAGGCTTTCTTATAGGGACGAACTGTCATCAGTGCATCCAGTGTATCCGCAACTGCTACGATCCGCGCTTCCAGCGGGATCTCCTCGGCTTTCAGTCCATGAGGGTAGCCTCTTCCATCATAATGCTCATGGTGATGCAAGGCGATACGCGCAGCCATGGACAGATAGGATGAAGAGCTGCCTTTGAGAATATCAAAGCCAATGGTGGTATGGGTTTCCATGATCGTGCGTTCATCGGGCGTCAGACGGGCAGGTTTGAGCAGGATATTGTCCTGAATGCCAATCTTGCCAATATCGTGCAGGGGGGCTGCCTGGACGATAACGTCGCAGGTTTCCTCGTTCAGCTCCAGGCCGCGTGCGATTTCCAGAGAATAGCGCGCCATGCGATAGACATGGTTGCCGGTTCCTTCGTCCCGGTATTCTCCGGCTTTCGCCAGGCACATGAGGGTTTCCTGCTCCCGGGCGGTCGCCGCTTCTGTAGCCTTGGATACCAGCCCTTGCAGCATCCATGCCCTGTTTGCGACTTGTTTCTGGTGCTGATGAAGCAACAGCAGGTTGCGGCAACGCGCTTGGCATTCGTAGTGGTCAAACGGCCGGGAAAGGAAGTCGGTGGCACCAGCCTCAAGGGCTTCATAGCGGATCTTGCGGTCATGCAACACTGTCACCACCACGACCGGGACATCCTCGCCGCCTTCAATGGAACGTATCCTGCGAATCAGCTCCACACCGTTCATTTGCGGCATCTTGTAATCTGTAATCAGCAGATCGGGAATAGTGGCTTTGCAATACTCCAGCGCCTGGTGCGGATCAGAAAACACCTCACAGGAAATTCTTGGGGAAATGGCGGAGATAATACTCTTGAGAATAGTGCGTCCTGTCGCCTGGTCATCAACTACAACCACAGACTGATTTTCGCGGCCAAATATCGACGTCACGTTTCCATTCGTCTTCCGTGGAGCAGAACGCTCTCCAACAGACTGTTTTTTCCGGTTCACTGGATCATCCCCCTTGCCCGCCAACTGGCAAGCCATACTGCATATGCATTCGCTACTGCAAGAACTGGAACACTTTGTGGGCGCCTGGACGGCTCTGGCAAGACCAAATGGAAATATCCTTTTCTGTTCCTTTGTAATACTGACACGAAAGAAGCACCAAAGAAGCACCCTGGCAGAAACCACCCTCTTTCAGGCCACAAAACTTCACACTCAGGCAAAAAACCATAACCCCTCAAGCCCGTTCGCCGCTGTTATCAGCAACTCGCTCTATTGAGTATCCCTTATTTTTTGCTGAAAAGGAATACACGCGAGGATCATCGATCTTTTTCCGTGACCTGCAGCCGTTTTTCCTCCAGCCCTTCCCAACGCATATATTTTTCATCCAGCTTTTCGTTCAGCTCCTGCAGCCGTGATGTCAATGCCGAAACACGTTCCGGTTCACTGCGATACATTTCAGGGTCAGACAGTACTGCTTCCAGCTCTTTGCGCCCGGTTTCCAGTACCTCGATTTCCCCGGGCAAGGCATCCAGTTCCCGTTGTTCCTTGTAGCCCAGCTTTCCCGCGGCTTCTCTGGCATTTACTGTGGATTTTGCCTGCTTCTGCCTGTTCCCGGCTGCCTCCACTCCGCTGGTCACGGATTTTCGCTGTGTCAGCCAGTCACTGTAGCCCCCGACATAGCTGTGTACCCGCTCATTCCCTTCAAATACCAGACTGCTGGTAACCACGTTATCCAGAAAAACCCGGTCATGGCTCACCAGCAACAGTGTCCCCTTG
>JALWMK010000110.1 GCA_027083925.1 Sedimenticola sp.
ATGCGCGTCCAGCAACCTGGACATGGCTTTGAGTTCACGTCCGATGTCGTGCTCTGGATAAATTTCGAATATACTGGGTTGGATGGTGCGTTTTTCTCGCATTATCAGCTCCTGGTTTGTTGGTTATTTCCTTTATAATCAATTGCTTAGCTATAAATCATACCCAGCTCACCAGGAGTTTCCCAGCGACTTCACAAAGTTTTTTTACGTTAATTCAATAGGTTGGCGTTTTTGGATGGACACTAAGTAATGGAAATGAGAACTGATGGCTTTATCCTTGCTCAAGGTCGATCCTGAAGGCTGTGAGGTGCCTGTTCTCCGGTTCCTGGCGGACTCGCTGCCGGAAATAGATGCAATCTATCCTGAATATCGCTGCGAACCGGATCGATTGACCATCGACCAGTCGCTGAAAAACGATTTTCTGTTGTTCCATGCCAGTGCCCGGGTTCCCCACTGCGGTATCCTTGGCTATCTGCACGAGAGGCATGTGCGGAAAGGCGGAATGAATGCCTGTATCATTGGCTGAAAGCGCAGCCTTGAAAGGTTTGAAGCCGGAGGGCCGGGCTGGTAACGAGAGTGGGTTGGCCGGGCGTGCGCCTCTGATCGTCAACATTCAGTTGTTGCGTTTCCTGGCCGCATTGGCAGTGGTACTCTTCCATGCCCAGCCCGTATTTTCACCGGGAGGAAAAGGTGGCGCGGCCAACATCGGTTTCGCGGGGGTGGATGTATTCTTTGTCATCAGCGGGTTTATCATGTGGTACACGACCCGTGGGATGCAGGGGCCGGCCGATGCAGGTTGGTTCATTCGCCGGCGCTTCGCAAGAATCTTCTCTGGATACTGGCCGTATCTGTTTATCGCCTGGGTGCTTCTGGCCGTTTTCGAGCCTCAACAGCTGGCGCGGAAATCCTTGCTGGAGTCCTTTCTGTTGCTGCCGATTCCCATCGGTGACCGAATCCTGCCGCTTTCCTGGACGCTTACCTTCGAGCTGTGGTTCTACCTTCTCTTTGCATTGTTGATATTTCTGCCCCGTCATTGGATGGGGAGACTGGTGGTATGGCTGGTATTGCTACTGGTGTTGCTCAATGGTGTTGGCGTGGCAGCGCTCGGGTTCTACGATGCTTCTTTCTTTGGTTCCGTGCCGCCCTCTCTCCGACTGATGATTTCTCCTTACGTCGTGGAGTTTCTCGCCGGATGCCTTGTGGCACGAGCCTTCATGGCAGGCTTTCGGTTGTCACCGCTTTTCTCGTTGATTCTGGCCGCTGCTTTCTTTGCGGCAGGCTGGTTATACGATGAGCAAGTTTTGGGGGGAGGGCTTGACCAGGGTTATCATGTGGTGGAGCGAGTGCTTTTTTTTGGTACGGGATCGGTGGCCTTGGTGTATGCAATGGCCGAGTTCGAGCGACGTGGCTTGCGGGTCTGGCCCCTTCTCGGTCGATGGCTGGGTGGGGCGTCCTACAGCCTTTATCTATCGCATACATTGCTGTTTTTTCTTGTTCTTCATTTGCCACTGGATGCAGAGCGCCAGGAGAGCTGGTCGATGTTGATCGCGGTATTGCTGGTGATTGCCTACAGCTTACTGCATTATCGATGGATAGAGCAGCCGCTCTATGGGCTGATGAAAACCTGGCTGGGAGTGGATCGGCCAGTTTCCAAATGAAACCGGGAGTATCCATGTGTTGTGGCTTTATTGGGCATACGGAATGAGGAACGCTATCTGGAACGCTGCGTCCGCCATCTTGTGGGGCAGGGGGTGGAGGTCTGTGTCATCGACAATGACTCCACAGTTTTCTTCCATTGCGGAGCCTTTTTTGCGAGAAACGTCCTATGACTGAAACTCCGTGTGCGTTGTCAGAGCCGAAAAACTACCGTTTGTTTCGATGAAGATTTGATGACAATCTTGTCATCCAGAATGTTTTGAGAATTCGGGCTGTTCAGAACGAATTAATCGAGGTGTCCATAAGAAAATGGCCGCACGTCCTTGTGTGGCGCACAGGTTGTTGAAAAACCAGAACTAGCAGAGATGCGCTACACGATAACCAGCCAACCTTCGGGGTTGCTTATCAGTTGCTCGAAGGTTTGCATAAAATGAGCGGCATCAGCACCATAAACCACACGATGATCGCAACTCAGTACGAAGCTGGCGATGCCTTGTTTTTCTGCACCTACGGAAAGAATTGCAGCTGCACCCAGCGGTATGATGGCTGCAAAGCTTTTTACAACATTGAACACGCCAAGATTGGACAAATAGATCGTCGCCCCTTTGTAGTCATCGGGAGTAAGCCGTTGTCGGGTGAGTTTGTCTTTTAGTATGCGCCAGTCTTCTGCCAGTTCCATGATCGGGCGTCTGGCAGCATCAGCAAGTACAGGTGTTACCAGCCCTCTTGGCGTATCGGCTGCAATGCCGACGTTCACTTGCTTGCGCACAGCCAGTCCTCTGGGTGTAAAGACACTGTTGAAGTCGGAATGCTTTCCAGTAGTCAATGCCAGCGCCCGTGCCAGCAGTAATGTTGGAGAGAGCCCATGGGTTCTGGCCGCCTGGTGCAATGGATCAAAAGGAAGATCCGCACTGATGTGGAATGTCGGTGTATTCAGGGTGGCTGCCATATTGGTGGCAATTGCGCGACGCATGGGGGAAAGGAGCTTGTAATGCCATTCAGGGCCGGCATCCAGATCCGGTGATGTTCCTTGCAATGCAGCAGCGACAACCTGTGGACTATGGATGAATCCGTGAGGATCGGGATTGGTGGTAGCCAGGTCAATTCCCAGTTCCTGTGCCAAGCCACGCGCATATGGCGAGATTTTTACACGCCCACCATGGCTTGCATTCGCTTTCCCCATGGAGGAGTGTGGAGGTTTTGTTGTTTCTGTTGTTGATTCAACCGTTGCTGTGTGCGGCATTTCCTGCGCTGCTTTTTCAGATGAGATGGTTACTGACTTAGCCGATGTTTCTTCAGCACCAATCTCCGCAGTATCAGTGATGTATCCAATGATGCCGCCAACAAGAATATCACTGCCAGCTTCGGCCAGGGGGCCGGAAAGATACCCATCAGAAAAGGCTTCGATATCCATGATTGCCTTGTCTGATTCCACTTCAGCCAGTGCATCACCTTTTTTTACCGGGTCGCCTGGTTTCTTGAGCCAGCCGGCGAGATGGCCGACTTCCATTGTGTCGGAAAGAACCGGCATGGTGATGGCTTCTTTTTTCATGAGGTTTCTCCCGACAAAATGGTATGACGTGCTGCATCCATGATTGTGGATACCGTAGGTATGCTGGCTGA
>JALWMK010000111.1 GCA_027083925.1 Sedimenticola sp.
GCGGAAAGATCATTCGGGAGCCGGTTTTTTATGAAGTTTGCGGTACTTGCCCGGCGTCATGCCGGTAATTTCACGAAAGGCGTCGTAGAAATTCGATTGAGAGGAGAAACCTACGCTCATGCCTACGGAGAGTACGGAAGCGGCAGGTTCGGCAAGCAGTATCGCCTTTGCCGCCGTCACCCGGTGCTCGCGGATATACCGGGAAACCCCCTTGCCCAGCTGGGTGTTGATCAGTTCGGAAAGCTGATGGGGAGAAAGCTCCAGTTTTTCCGCCAGCGTAGCCAGATCGAGTCCGGGTTTGCGGTACAGTTGTTCGTTCGCCATCAATGTTTGCAATCTTTGCAGCGCCTGGTCACGGTCGATATTTCCCAAAGTGGTCGTGGCATAGGTTTCCCTGGCGGCTTTTGCAACATTTGCCGAAAGCCGTGGTGTGAGGTTGAGCGCTATGCTGATCAGCAAGAAAGCAAAGCCAATGGCGGTGGCGTACAAGATAAAGAAAAGGGGTTCCGGCAACAGCGGCAGACCCAGACCAAGGAGCATGACTGCGATGGCGATGCCAAATACTGTGCCAAGTGTGGCCAGCTCCAGCCGGAAATGGCTGCGCTGCCCGCGCAAGGCATAGATGTTTCGCGCCAGCCACAAGAGATACCCGCCCCCCAGGAGGAAGGAAGAAGGCAGGGCGATTTCGTGGGGCAGGAAAAGGGCAGCGGCGGTGGGGACAAAGTGCAGCAGCTGCGTGGAATGGAAATCGCCACGGGCCTGCAGGATGGGTCTGGCAAACAAGTAGAAGGCAGGCGCTACCGTGAATAACAGGGCATGGTAGCCAGGGCTGCGGATCAGCCCCGAACCATATTGCAGATAAAGAAAGTGAATCAGCTGCAACCCAGCCAAAGCCAGCAACAGCACCAATCCCATGAACCGGGAAAAAACCTGCTCCCGGTAGTTTTCGCTGCGGAATTGTGTAACTGCGATGGAGAGGGCGCTGAACAGGGAAAACCCTGTCAATAAAATGGCCATTGCCTGCATAGAAATCACTTGTTCCTCATGGTTCTTCCAGGATTATGCCTGAGTTCGGCAGGCTGTTATAATCCAGCCCTCAATATTTTTGGAGACCGGTCATGACTCGCAGCGCCAGCGTAGAGCGCAATACCCTGGAGACGCAGATCACGGTGAAGCTGGATCTGGACGGGCAGGGCAATGGAAAATTCAACACCGGTGTGCCTTTTCTCGAACACATGCTCGACCAGGTGGCGCGCCACGGATTGATAGATATGGACATCAGCGCCAGGGGTGATCTGCACATCGATGCCCACCACACGGTGGAGGATCTGGGCATTACCCTGGGGCAGGCATTTGAGACAGCTGTCGGCGACAAGAAAGGACTTCGCCGTTACGGGCATGCCTATGTGCCTCTGGATGAGGCCTTGTCGCGGGTGGTGATCGATTTGTCCGGTCGTCCCGGTCTGGAAATGCCTGTGGATTTTCGGCGTTCGATGATCGGTGAATTTGATGTGGATCTGTTTCATGAGTTCTTCCAGGGGTTTGTCAATCATGCCCTGGTGACCCTGCACATCGACTGTATGCGCGGCAACAACGCCCACCATATCGCCGAAACCATTTTCAAGGCTTTTGGCCGCGCCCTGCGCATGGCGCTGGAAGAAGATCCGAGGCAGCAGGGTGCAATTCCCTCAACCAAGGGCAGCCTGTAGTGGTTCAGAAGATTGCTGTACTGGATTATGGCACGGGTAATCTGCGCTCGGTATCCAAAGCGATTGAGCATGTGGCACCTGATGCCCAGGTATGCGTGACGGACGATCATGAGTGGATCAAGGGCGCAGACCGCATTGTTTTTCCCGGTCAGGGCGCGGCGCATGACTGCATGGTGGCCATTGGAGAGCATCACTTGAACCGTGAGGTGCGCGAGGCGGTGCAGCGCAAGCCATTTCTGGGGATCTGCATGGGCTTGCAGGTGCTTATGGATTTCAGCGAGGAAAATGACGGCACCGAACTGCTGGGGATTTTTCCGGGAAAGGTAGAGCATTTTGCAGCGGATATGCCCGGCGACAACAGCCTGCCCCTGAAGATTCCCCACATGGGCTGGAACCAGGTAAGTCAAAGGCAGCAGCACCCCTTGTGGGAAAGCATCGATGATGGCGCCCGCTTTTATTTCGTGCATAGCTACCACGTGGCGCCTGAAGACAAGTCTCTGATTGCCGCCACGACGGAATATGGTGTGGAATTCGTCAGCGCCATCGCCAGGGGCAATATGTTTGCCACGCAGTTTCACCCGGAAAAGAGTGCAGACGCGGGCTTGCGGCTGTTGAAAAATTTTGTAAACTGGAAGCCAGAACAATGCTGCTGATACCCGCAATTGATTTGAAAGACGGCCAGTGTGTGCGCCTGAAACAGGGGCGGATGGAAGACGATACCGTATTCTCCGGTCAGCCCGTGGAGATGGCCGGGCGCTGGGTGGATGCTGGCGCCCGCCGTCTGCATCTGGTGGATCTGAATGGTGCCTTTGCCGGTAAACCGGTGAATGGTGATGCCATCCGGGATATCGCCGCCAAATATCCGGATCTGCCCATACAGGTAGGTGGTGGAATTCGCGATGAAGCGACCATCGAAGCCTATCTGCAGGCAGGCGTCAGTTACTGCATCATTGGCACCCAGGCGGTGAAAGATCCGGAATTTGTCGCCAGTATCTGTAAGGTTTTTCCTGGTCACATCATCGTGGGGCTGGACGCCAAAGACGGCATGGTGGCCATCAACGGCTGGGCGGAAGTGACGGATCAGGAAGTCACCGAGCTGGCCAAACGCTTCGAGAATGATGGCGTGTCCGCCATTGTCTATACCGACATCGGTCGTGACGGCATGATGACCGGCTGTAATGTAGAGGCGACAACCCATCTTGCGAATGCCATTCGTATTCCCGTGATCGCCTCGGGTGGAATCACCAACCTGAGGGATATCGAAGCCTTGTGCCGGGCGGATACCGGCAACATCACCGGCGCCATTACCGGGCGGGCCATCTATGAAGGCAGTCTGGACTTTAGCGAAGGCCAGCAGCTGGCGGATCAACTGAGCTGCTGATATGGGGCTGGCAAAACGCATCATTCCCTGCCTGGACGTGGACAACGGCCGGGTGGTCAAGGGCATACAGTTCGTGGATATCCGCGATGCCGGTGATCCGGTGGAAGTGGCGCGGCGCTATAACGAAGAAGGCGCAGATGAAAT
>JALWMK010000112.1 GCA_027083925.1 Sedimenticola sp.
TGCGCCGCCATGCTCACTGGCTCCATCGGTATGCTGCCTTCGGCCTCTCTGGACGAGAATGGCAAGGGCATGTACGAGCCCATTCATGGCTCCGCCCCGGATATTGCCGGGCAGAATCTGGCCAATCCCCTGGCGACCATTTTGTCTGTGGCCATGATGTTGCGCTACAGCCTGGATGAGTCCGCCATGGCTGAACGCATAGAAGCAGCCGTCAATCAGGTGCTGGACGATGGCCTGCGCACCCCGGACATCATGGCGGAAGGCATGAAGGAAATCAGCACCGAGGAAATGGGCGACGCCGCAGTGGCGGCCTTGTAGGTCGGGCTTCAGCCTGACTATTCCAGGGGTCGGAGTCAAATTGACTCCGACCCCTTTCCGACATAAGCACGAGACAGCAGGACAAGATGATGAAAAGAGTAGGTTTCGTAGGCTGGCGCGGCATGGTGGGTTCCGTCCTCATGCAGCGCATGCGCGAGGAAAATGATTTCGATGCCATCGAGGAGCCGGTGTTCTTCACCACCTCCCAGGCCGGGCAAAAGGGGCCGGATATCGGCAAGGACATTCCCCTGCTGAAGGACGCCACCGACATCGAAGAACTGAAGAAGATGGAGATCATCGTCACCTGCCAGGGCGGCGACTATACCAAACAGGTTTTTGCCGACCTGCGCGCCAGCGGCTGGGATGGCTACTGGATCGATGCCGCTTCTACCCTGCGCATGGCCGATCACTCGGTCATCGTCCTGGACCCTGTGAACATGAACGTCATCCAGGACGCCATCGCCAAGGGCACCAGGGATTTCATTGGCGGCAACTGCACCGTCAGCCTCATGCTCATGGGCCTTGGCGGCCTGTTCCAGAACGGCCTGGTGGAATGGATGAGCGCCATGACCTACCAGGCGGCCTCCGGCGCCGGGGCGCGCAACATGCGCGAACTCCTGTCCCAGATGGGCGCCCTGGAAGCCAGCGTCCATGATCTGCTGGCCGATCCGGCTTCCGCCATCCTGGACATCGACCGCAAGGTGACGGATACCATGCGCGGCGATGCTTTTCCCACGGATCAGTTCGGCGTGCCCCTGGCGGGCAGCCTGATTCCCTGGATCGATGTGAAGCTGGACAACGGCCAGAGCAAGGAGGAATGGAAAGGGCAGGTGGAAACCAACAAGATCCTGGGGCGTTCCGATAATCCCGTGCCCATCGACGGCCTGTGTGTGCGCATCGGCGCCATGCGCAGCCATTCTCAGGCTCTGACTATCAAGCTGAAGAAGGATGCTCCCCTGGATGAGATCGAGTCCATGCTGAATGAAGCCAATCCCTGGTCCCGGGTGATCCCCAATGAAAGGGACATCACCGCCAGGGAACTCACCCCCGCGAAAGTTACAGGCACCTTGGAAGTGCCTGTGGGGCGTTTGCGCAAAATGAACATGGGTAATGAATACCTGTCGGCCTTCACCGCGGGTGATCAGCTCCTTTGGGGGGCTGCAGAACCGCTGAGGCGCATGCTGATGATCCTTCTGCAGCGGTGAAGCGTGAATTACCGCAAACTGTGCGTAATCAGTTTGTATTCCATAGCTGTTTTGTTTGGTGAAAATTCCGGTGTACGCTATAGTTAGCCGTAATTTGTTACATTTGTTCTGAGATTCGCTGGTTGCTGGATATCAGGGGGTTGCCAGGCGGTGTTGAAGCCTGAAGATGGCCCGGCAAATGCACGAGTGGTCAGTTCGGTTCCCTCGCGTCATGATGGCAGTCGGAATCCACCCTCAATTCAGGCAACAGGACTTGGGTGCTTCAGAATCATTTTTCTGAAACTCCCTCAAATACAATAGCGGCAATCTCTAAGGGAGGGAATATGGTCCGCAAACTGGCATTAGCAGTTTCACTCGCGGTGGGCAGCCTGCCCATGTCTGTTTACGCGCTTGGTATGGGGGGCATGAAAACCTATTCTGCGCTGAACGAAAAGTTCAAGGCGGATATCGAGCTGGTCTCGGTGGAAAAAGGCTCCCTGGATACTCTCAGGGTCAGCTTGGCATCGGCAGAGGTCTTTGCTCGCGTTGGATTGGAGCGCAGCATTTTTCTTACGCGGCTGAAATTCACTCCCATGCGCCTGAAAAATGGCAAGGCGATTATTCGCGTCAGTAGCGATGCGCCTATAAGAGAGCCTTTTCTGGATTTCTTTGTCAGGCTCGACTGGCCAAATGGCCAGATGGTCAGAGAATACACCGCCTTGCTCGATCCCCCGAGTGTAACCAAAAGGAGCGCCCCCAAAGTTACCGCGGCGCTGAAGAAAGCGGGCAAGGCCCCCGCCAAACCGGTTGCCCCCTCAGCCAGAGTGCAGCGGGCGCAGGTCGAGGGCGAGTATGGACCGGTGCAGTCAGATGAGACGCTCTGGGAAATTGCAGACAGCCTCAGAACCGACGGCATCTCCATCCATCAGATGATGATGGCGCTTTACAAGGCCAACCCGGATGCATTCCTGCGCAACAATATCAATTTGTTAAAAAAAGGTCGGGTGCTGCAGGTTCCATCGGCGGATGAAATTGCCGGCATTGGCCGCAAGCGGGCCGTTTCCGAGTTTCAGCAGCAGACTGAAGCCTGGATGAACAATGCTGATCAGGCAGAAGCTGCAGCCCCAGATGGCCAGCCGGCGGAAGAAGCACCAGTAGCGGATGATGCCGAGGGTGAAGAGGTGCAGCTGAAAATTGCGGGAGCCCCGGCGGAGGAAACGACAGAGACTGATGCACAGCAGGCTGTCTCTGATCTGGAAGTGGGAGAAGATGGTGCCAGCCTCAAGCAGAAACTGTTGCTGCTTGAAGAAGAGGCGGAAACTGCCCGGCTGGAATCGGAACAGTTGCGTGGTCAAATGGACGGCTTGCAGCAGCAACTTGAAGATACGCAGCGCCTGCTCCAGCTGAAAGATGAGGAACTGGCGCGTTTGCAGGAAGGAATGAGCCAGACAGAAACAGCAGATACAGCAGTCGAAGAGATAGGTGCCGGACAACCTGAAGAAGCAATAGATGCAATCGAGGAAGTTACCGAAACAGGGGTGGTTGAAGAAGAGGTGCAAATTGATACTGCGCCGCAGGATGAGGCAGTCGAGGAGCCAGTCGAGGAAGTTGCGGCCGTAGAAGAGGAAGTAGTGGCCGTAGAAGAGGAAGTAGTGGCTGATTCAGAGCCGGTAGTGGTTGAGGAAGAGCCACAGCCAGCCCCTGAGCCCGTTGCAAAAGCGCTGGAGACACCTGCAGAGCGCTCTCTGGTGGATGCTGCGCTGGTCTGGGTACAGGAAAATTGGCAACTGGCTGCTGCGGGTGGCGGTGCATTTTTCCTTGCATTGCTGGCCCTGGTTTTTGGCAGAAGAAAGAAAGATTCCGGCAGGTCTGTACTGCCGGCCTCGCAAATGAGGGAGCAATCTGTTGATCAGGAAAGCATTCTGCTGGAAGATGAGTCCAGCCTGACCGATACCGTTGCAGACAGTATGGCGGCGGGAGCCGTTGGTGATACCTCTTTCCTGAGTGAATACTCCACAGAGGAATTCAAAGGGCTGCAGGAAGATACCGCAGAGGTGGATCCAGTCTCGGAGGCAGATGTATATATCGCCTATGGCCGTTACCAGCAGGCGGAGGAAATCCTGCGCGAGGCGATGGCGACAGGGAATGATTCCGCGGCAGTGAAATACAAGATGCTGGAAGTCTATTACGCCACGCAGAAGAAGGACGCCTTTGCTTCTCTTGCGGAAGAAATGGTGCAGAGTGGCCAGCATGAGGAAGATCCCAAGGCCTGGGAGCACATCCAGACCATGGGCAAGGATCTGGACAAGGCGAATCCGCTGTTTATCGCCGGTGTTTCCGCTGGCGTCGCTGCTGCTGCCGCGGCGACAGAGGCGGCCGACTATGCAGGGGACGACAGTGAGTTGTCTCTGGATTTGAGCACCCTGGCCGAGGAAGTGGACTCTGCCTTGAGTGCGGACAGCGAGTCCGCGGAAGGCTTTAGTGAACTGGATCTGGATTTTTCCAGCCTGCAGGTCGAAGAAGGCGGCGCTTCCGGAAAGCCTGATGACAGCATCAGCACAGACCAGCTGGCAAGCGCTGACAACCAGGCATTGTCGGAGACGGAATTGCACACGGAAATGCTCGATATCAGTGATGTCGGCGATCTGGATGTGGGCACCACGAATCTGGATGAGGCGCTGGCTGACCTTTCCGGTGATCTTGAAGGGGTCATGGCGGATTCGCAGATACTGGATGAGCCCCTGGATCTGGAAGACGACCGCTTCTCCAATCTGGATGAAGAGATTACCCCGGACAGCCAGATTTCCGGGCTGGAAGATGATCTGGAAGTGTCTGTTGGCGAGGATTCCGTTATTGGTGATGAAGTAGAAACCAAGCTGGAGCTGGCCAAGGCATTTATGGAAATCGGCGATGCTGACGGCGCCCGTGGAATTCTCCAGGAAGTCGAGGAAGACGGCACACCGGAACAAAAAGACCTGGCTTTGCAGTTGCTGGATCAACTCAAAGACTGATCTTTCTGTATCGAATACTTCCTTAAGGGCGCTTCGGCGCCCTTGTTTTTGTTAATCCGGCCGCCGGTCTTGGAGGAAAAGTGAGAATCGCACTGGGGATTGAATACAATGGCAGCCACTTCCATGGCTGGCAGACCCAGAAGAGTGGCGTACGCAGCATACAGCTGGCAGTGGAACAGGCGCTTTCCGCTGTGGCTGATCATAAGGTCCAGGTTTTTGCCGCAGGCCGTACGGACACGGGCGTGCATGCCAGTGCGCAGGTCATTCATTTTGATACAAATGCCGTGCGCCCCCCGCATGGCTGGGTGATGGGTGCCAATATCAAGCTGCCTGCAGATGTCAGTGTGCTCTGGGCGAAAGAGGTGCCCCAGGAGTTCCATGCGCGTTTTTCCGCCCGTGGGCGGACTTACCGCTATTTCATTTTGAATCGCATCAGCCGTCCCGCAATCCTTTCCGGCCTGGCGACCTGGATACATCGCCCCCTGGATGCCGCACGGATGCACCAGGCGGGACAAATGCTGCGGGGCAGGCACGATTTCACCAGTTACCGCACCGTGCGCTGCCAGGCGAAAAGTCCGGTAAGAAACCTGCGTTCCCTGAAAGTGAGCCGTGATGGTGATTTTGTGGTCATGGAAGTTTATGCAGATGGTTTTTTGCACCATATGGTAAGAAATATTGCTGGTGTGCTCATTGCCATTGGCTCGGGAGAGCGTGATCCAAACTGGGCCGCTGAAGTCCTGATGCACAGAGACAGGAGACTGGCAGGCATGACAGCGGCAGCAGATGGCCTGTATTTTCATCAGGTGGATTATGATGCACAATATGAAATACCCGCGAATACCCGGGATTCCGGCTTGCTGATGTTATAATCCCGCGCTATGCGAACCCGAGTCAAAATCTGCGGCATCACCCGCCAGGAAGATGCTATGGCAGCCGTAAATGCTGGCGCCGACGCCCTGGGCTTTGTGTTTTACCCGCCCAGTCCAAGGCATATTGGCGTGGAACAGGCCAGGCACATCGTGGCGCAGCTGCCGCCGTTCGTAACCACCGTCGCCTTGTTTGTGGATGCGGACAGGGAGCGTATCGCGGAAGTGGTGCAAAAAGTGCGCATCGACCGGATCCAGTTTCACGGCAAGGAAACCCCCGCATATTGCGCCCGGCATGAACGCTCCTGGATTAAGGCCATACGCATGAAGGACGACGTGGATCTGATGCAGATGAGCCGGGATTATCAGGGTGCTGCGGCGCTGCTGCTGGATGCTTACAAGCCCGGAATTCCCGGTGGCACTGGCAACTGCTTTGACTGGAAACGCATCCCGGCCGAGCTGGCCGGCCGCGTCATTCTGGCCGGTGGCCTGGATGCCGGGAATGTCTCCTCGGCAGTGCGCAGTGTACGTCCCTATGCCGTGGATGTGAGCGGGGGTGTGGAAATTTCGAAGGGAATCAAGGATCGGGAAAAGATAGAGCAATTCATGCGAGGTGTGGAACTTGGAGAAAAATGAATCATTCATGAATATGCCCGACGAGCGTGGGCATTTCGGCCCTTATGGCGGCATATTTGTGGCGGAAACCCTCATGGAGGCACTGCAGGAATTGCGTCAGGCCTATGAGAAATATCTGGCTGATCCGGATTTTCTTGCAGAATTGGACGCCGATCTACAGCATTATGTGGGCCGCCCGTCCCCCGTTTATCATGCGGAGCGTTTGAGCAGGGAAAATGGTGGTGCGCAGCTCTATTTCAAGCGTGAGGATCTGAATCACACCGGCGCCCACAAGGTCAATAATACCATCGGCCAGGCGCTGCTGGCGAAGCGTATGAACAAGACCCGCATCATTGCAGAAACCGGGGCAGGGCAGCATGGTGTGGCCACGGCCACGGTTGCCGCCCGTCTGGGTTTGCAATGTGTGGTATACATGGGCGAGGTGGATGTGGCTCGCCAGGAAGCCAATGTGTACCGCATGCGTCTTCTTGGTGCTGAAGTGCGGCCTGTCACTTCCGGTTCCAGGACGCTCAAGGATGCGCTCAATGAAGCCATGCGCGACTGGGTGGCAACGGTTGATGACACCTTCTACATCATCGGTACTGTGGCAGGACCCCATCCCTATCCGGCCATGGTGCGGGATTTTCAAACCATTATCGGGCGGGAAGCCCGCCAGCAGATGCAGGAAATGAGCGGTGGTCTGCCCGATGCCCTGGTGGCCTGTGTCGGCGGCGGCTCCAACGCCATCGGCCTGTTCCATCCCTTCCTCGATGACAAGGAGGTGGCCATCTATGGCGTGGAGGCGGCTGGCGAGGGCCTGGAAACCGGACACCATGCTGCACCTTTGTGCGCCGGAGAGTCCGGTGTATTGCACGGCAACCGCACCTATCTCATGGAAGACAAGGACGGCCAGATCATCGAGACCCATTCCATTTCTGCCGGGCTGGACTATCCCGGGGTGGGGCCGGAGCATGCCTGGCTCAAGGATGCCGGAAGGGTGAATTATGTGGCCATCGACGATCAGGAAGCCCTGGCGGCCTTTCACATGCTGACCCGAACCGAGGGCATCATTCCCGCTTTGGAATCCAGTCATGCCGTTGCCTATGCGTTGCAGCTGGCCGCGACCATGAACCCGGATCAGAAAGTACTGGTAAACCTTTCCGGAAGAGGGGACAAGGACATGCATACCGTCGCAGCCATCGAGGGAATAGAAATATGAGTCGCATTACCGGCTGTTTTGCCGACCTCAAGGCCCGGGGGCGCACCGCCCTGCTGCCCTTTATTACTGCCGGGGATCCGCATCCCGATCTGACCGTCGGATTCATGCATGATCTGGTGGAAGCCGGGGCGGACATCATCGAGCTTGGCGTGCCGTTTTCCGATCCCATGGCTGAAGGCCCCGTGATTCAGCGTGCCAGTGAGCGGGCGTTGCAGCATCATGTATCCCTGTATGATGTGTTTGGCATGGTGAAAGCCTTTCGCCAGACCAATCACCGCACGCCGGTGATCCTTATGGGCTATCTCAATCCCGTCGAAGTCATGGGTTACGGGGAATTCGCCCGCAACGCGGCTGATGCCGGCGTAGACGGCATCCTGACCGTGGATGTGCCCCCCGAGGAAAGCCATGACCTGATCCTGGCTCTGCGCAATGCAGGGCTGGACGCCATCTATCTGGCGGCGCCCACCAGTCGCCGCCATCGTCTGGAAATGATTGCCGATGCCACCAGCGGCTTCATCTATTATGTGTCCCTGAAAGGGGTCACGGGATCAGCCAATCTGGTGCTGGAGGAAGTGGCGGCAAAGCTCAAGGAAATCCGCGAGGTAACCGATATGCCCCTGGGCGTGGGTTTTGGCATCAAGGATGCGCACATGGCTGCTGCCATGGCAAAAATTGCTGATGCGGTGGTGGTGGGCAGCGCCCTGGTTTCCAGAATTGAGGCAAATATCAGCAAACCTGATAAGATAGGTGCAGAACTTAAGCAATTGCTTCAGGAAATGCGCACGGCCATGGATGCCGTCTGAGCGCGGTTTCCGAATCATTTGAGGTATCCCATGAGTTGGTTTGACAAACTTCTCCCCAGTGTTATCCGCACCGAAGGCAGCGCCAAGAAAGCCGTGCCCGAAGGCCTGTGGAACAAGTGCCCTGGCTGTGGCGCTATTTTGTATCGTGCGGAGATGGAAAGAAACATGGATGTCTGCCCAAAATGCGGGCATCACAATCGCATTGGTGCGCGGCGCCGTCTGGAGTTGTTCCTGGATAAGGAGTCAAGGGAAGAGATCGCCGCAGACCTTCAGGCGGAAGATCCGCTGAAGTTCAAAGACAGCAAGAAATACAAAGATCGCCTCACGGCGGCGCAAAAGGCCACGGAAGAAAAAGACGCATTGATCGTCATGCGCGGCAAACTCAAGGGCATGGGTCTGGTGGCGGCCGCCTTCGAGTTCAGGTTTATGGGCGGATCCATGGGATCCGTGGTGGGCGAGCGCTTTGTGCGGGGCGCCAATATCGCGCTGGAAAAGCGCATTCCCTATGTTTGTTTTTCTGCCAGTGGCGGCGCACGTATGCAGGAATCCCTGTTCTCGCTGTTTCAAATGGCCAAAACATCCGCAGTGCTCAAACACATGGCGGACAAGGGTGTTCCCTTTATCTCCGTCATGACCGATCCGACCATGGGAGGCGTGTCCGCCAGTCTGGCCATGCTCGGCGATGTGAACGTGGCCGAACCCGGCGCACTCATTGGTTTTGCTGGGCCACGGGTTATCGAACAGACGGTGCGGGAAAAGCTGCCAGAAGGTTTTCAGCGCAGTGAATTTCTTCTTCAACACGGTGCGATCGACATGATAGTGCCGCGGGAGCAGATGCGCGAGCGGCTGCATAATGTATTGGGTATCCTGAACCACGCTGCTGCTTGCTCCTGATCGATTGCTGAGGAACCCGGCGTGAAATTTACCCGGCTGGATGACTGGCTGAACTGGCAGGAAGGTCTCAACCCGAAAACCATTGATCTGGGACTGGAGCGGGTGCAGCAGGTTGGGCAAAAACTCATCCCTGCGGATCTTGTCTCCAGCACGGTGATCAGCATTGCCGGCACCAATGGCAAAGGCTCCACCGTTGCCCTGTTCGAAACCATACTCGGGCAGGCGGGCTACAGCACCGGCAGTTATACATCCCCCCATTTGCTGTGTTACAACGAGCGTATCCGTCTTGATGGCATACCTGTTGCTGATGAAAAGATCGTAGAGGCTTTCCAGGCTATCGACGAAGCCAGGGCAGACATTCCTCTTACCTATTTTGAATATGGCACCCTGGCAGCCCTGTATATCTTTTCCCGGGATACGCCGGATGTGGTGCTCCTGGAGGTCGGGTTGGGAGGCCGCCTGGATGCGGTGAACATCATCGATGCGGATCTGGCCATGATTACCAGCATCGCCCTGGATCACCAGGAATGGCTGGGCAACGACAGGGAAAGCATCGGCAGAGAAAAAGCCGGGATCTTTCGTTCCGGAAAGCCAGCGGTGTTTTCCGGCAGGGATATGCCGGGGAGTATCGCCAGGGAGGCGGAGAAGCGGCAAACCAGACTGTATGTGAATGGCCTGGATTTTCGCTCTGAAGAGGAGGAGGGGCACTGGAGCTGGTACGGTTCAGCACGGTCGCTGCGTGACTTGCCGTATCCTGCCTTGCCCGGTCAACACCAGCTGGACAATGCCGCTGCTGTTCTCATGGCTTTTGAGGTGCTTTCTCACTGTATTCCCGTGAGCCAGACCGCTATTCGCCGGGGCCTGGAATCGGTCAGCTTGCCCGGCAGGCAACAAGTGCTGGAAATGGATGGCATACAGTGGGTTTTGGATGTGGCGCACAACCCTCATGCTGTAGGGGCATTGCGGCGCTGGTTGCGGGAAAGCCCCGTACCTGGACGCACTTTGGCCGTACTGGGCATGCTGCGTGACAAAGATGTCGCCGCTGTACTGGAGTTGATGCAGGAGCAGGTGCAGGAATGGCATTTGGCCACCATTGGCAATGACCGGGGCCTGACGGCAGAGACGCTTGCCAGGGTGGCGAGGGAGATGCCGGGAGCCTTCTCTTTGAAGATACATGCGACTGTGGAAAAAGCGATGCGGGCAGTGGCCAGGGAGGTTGCCGCAGGGGACAGGGTAGTGGTTTTTGGCTCCTTTCACACCGTTGCCGGGGCGCTGAAAAGCCCTGTGATTAAACAGGCCTGGTAGTTTTGCTGTTCGGGGTGGAAAAACATATTCGCGTGAAAAACTGCACGGGTTATACTATGACCTTTACGTTCCTGGGTCTGGATCCAAACTGTGGATGAACAGTTAAAGCGCCGCCTTATTGGTGCCTCGGTGCTGGTCGCTTTGGCAATCATTTTTCTGCCTATGTTGCTTAGCCACAAGCCGGTTGTCAGGCACCCGGAAAAAATGGCTTCCATCCCCGAGGAGCCGGTGCGGAACTTTGACCCTTCCCTGTTGCAGGATGCGCCTCCGAAGGAGGAGCGACCCACTCCCGAAATCCCGCCAGCCAGCCCTATGCCGGCCCCGGATGTTACCGCCGCACCCCCGGCGCCTGTTGCAGTGAAGCCTGAGGCCAAACCAAAGCCCCCTGTGGTTTCCGAAAAAAAACCCGAGATAACCATCGGGCAGAAAGCCGAGAAAAAGCCGGTCGTCCCCAAACCCTCATCTTCTCCTTCCGCCTGGGTGGTGCAGGTAGCCAGTTTCTCTTCTCGCGCCAGTGCTGAAAAACTGGTGAAGAAGCTACGCAAGGCAGGGCTGGATACGATGAATCCGGCGGCGGTCATTGTCGCTGGCAAGAAGTATTTTCGGGTTCAGGTAGGGCCGGAGCTTGACAAGAAACGTGCGCAAAAGCTGCTTCCACGCATCAACAAGATTTCCGGCGTCCAAGGCCAGATTGTCCGGTACCCCTGAGCATGGCTGATACGCAGCTCATCTGGGTGGATTTTGTCATACTGGGCATGGTTCTGATCTCGGCCTTGATCAGTCTCATCCGTGGCTTTGTGCGGGAGGCTTTTTCCTTGGCCGTATGGGTGCTGTCGTTCTGGATCAGCTGGACATTCTTTCGTGATCTTTCCCTGCGTATGGAGCCTTTTGTCACCACACCATCGGTGCGTCTGGGTGTGGCCTTTGTTATCCTCATGATTTTGTCCCTGGTGGTGGGCGGGTTGTTGAACTATCTGGTGATTCGTCTCATCAACAGCACCGGGTTGAGTGGTAGCGACCGTTTCATCGGTATGATTTTTGGTCTTGCCAGAGGGGTATTGCTGATGGCGATTCTGGTGTTGCTGGCCGGATTGACGCCTCTGCCGCAGGATCCCTGGTGGCAGCAGTCTGTGCTGATTCCCTATTTTCAGGAACTGGCGCTGTGGTTGAAGGAACTGCTGCCGCCGGAGGTGGCAGACAAGTTTCAGTTTTTGACTGCCGGTTTGACGGATTTGCCGAAGCCGGAAACTGTCGTCCCGGCGCCATCAGCGCCGCCGCTGGCGCAGTAACTGCTTGTGCAGCCTGCCGGACAGGAATTAGTATGAACAGTTCATTGTTGATGATGCACTTCAGGAAGCTCTGATCTCATGTGTGGAATTGTTGGTATCGTAGGTACGGGGCCTGTCAACCAGTCCTTGTACGATGCATTGCTGGTGCTGCAGCACCGTGGTCAGGATGCTGCTGGCATCGTTACCTGTGAAAACGGGAAGCTGCATTTGCGCAAGAACAACGGCCTTGCCAGTGATGTGTTCAAAACTGATCACATGATCCGGCTGCGGGGGAATATGGGCGTAGGGCATGTGCGCTATCCCACCGCTGGTTGTTCTTCTTCGGCGGAAGCACAACCTTTCTATGTGAACTCTCCCTATGGCATTGTTCTTGCGCACAATGGCAATTTGACCAATGCAGACGAGCTGAAGCAGGATCTTTTTCGTGAAGACCTGCGCCATATCAATACAGAATCTGATTCAGAGATTCTGCTGAATATCTTTGCCCACGGGCTGAGTTCCTATCCGCCACATCTGACACTTGATGAAGAAGATATTTTTCGCGCAGTGGAAACGGTGCACAAACGTTGCCGTGGGGGCTATGCTGCTGTCGCAATGATTCCCGGCTATGGCGTGATTGCCTTTCGGGATCCTCATGGCATCCGTCCAGTGGTGTTTGGCGAACGTGACACGCCTGACGGCAAGGAATTCATGATCGCTTCCGAGAGTGTTGCCCTGGATACCCTGGGCTTTAGACTGGTGCGGGATGTAGCCCCCGGGGAAGCAATTATCATCACCCGTAGCGGTGAGTTTTATGCCAGGCAGTGCGCAGAAGAGGCGGTACGCTCGCCCTGTATCTTCGAGTTTGTATATTTTGCCAGACCCGATTCCATCATCGATGATATTTTCGTGCACAAGGCGCGGTTGCGCATGGGCGTCAAGCTGGCAAAGAAAATCCGGAACGAATGGCCGGATCATGATATCGATGTGGTCATTCCTATACCGGATACCAGCCGCACCGCCGCGCTGAGCCTGGCAAACAAGCTCAAACTGCCCTATACGGAAGGATTCATCAAGAACCGCTATATCGGCCGCACCTTTATTATGCCGGGGCAGACTGCCCGAAAGAAATCCGTGCGCCGCAAGCTCAACCCCATTGATGTAGAGTTCAAGGGCAAGAACGTGCTGCTGGTGGATGACTCTATTGTACGCGGCACCACCTCCAAGCAAATTGTGCAGATGGCCAGGGATGCGGGCGCCAACAAGGTATATCTGGCCTCGGCAGCCCCCCCGGTGCGTTTCCCCAATGTCTATGGCATCGACATGCCAGCGGCTTCGGAACTGGTTGCGCACCGCCGCACCACAGAAGAGATCTGTCAGATCATCGGCGCGGACAAATTGATCTATCAGGATTTGCAAGACCTGATTGATGCGGTGCAGAAGAAGGGTATGGTCAAGGTTGATCGTTTTGATGCCTCGGTTTTCAATGGCGAGTATGTTACCGGTGACGTGAGCAGCGAGTATCTGCAAGTGTTGGAGAATGATCGTAATGACCATGCCAAAGCCCAGCGGGATACCAAAGCAGATGTGATCGATTTGCACAATGGAGCCTGAAATGGACGATTATTCTGATTGGAAAATGGCAACGCTGGCGGTTCGTGCAGGCCACCATCGAACTGCCGAGGGAGAACATTCCCCGCCCATTTTTACGACTTCTAGTTATGTATATAAAAGCGCAGCCCAGGCCGCCGCCCGTTTTTCCGGTGACGAAGCCGGTAACATCTACTCGCGCTTTACCAATCCCACCGTAAGGAATTTTGAGGAGCGCCTGGCCGTTATGGAAGGGGGTGAGGCCTGTGTGGCTACGGCTACGGGCATGGCGGCGATCATGACCACTTGTGTGGGGCTGCTGGAGCAGGGTGATCATCTGCTTAGTTCCCGCAGCATTTTTGGCAGCACGGTAATCTTGTTCAACAAGTATCTGGGGCGTTTTGGCATAGAAACCTCCTATGTTCCCCTGACGGATACCGATGCCTGGCGAGCCGCCATTCGGCCCAATACCAGAATGCTGTTTGTGGAAACACCGTCCAATCCCCTGGGAGAGCTGGGCGATATACAGGCGTTGGCTGATCTGGCTCATGAACATGATTGTCTGCTGGTGGTGGATAACTGTTTCTGCACCCCTGTGTTGCAACGTCCGCTGGATTTTGGCGCTGATATTGTGATCCACTCCGCTACCAAATATCTGGATGGCCAGGGACGCTGCATGGGCGGAGCGGTCGTCGGGGACAGAAACAAAGTTGGTGAAGATGTCTATGGCGTGTTGCGCACCACAGGCCCCAGCATGAGTCCTTTCAATGCCTGGGTATTCCTTAATGGCCTGGAGACCCTGGATTTGCGCATGAAAGCCCATTCCGCCAATGCCGCAGAACTTGCCCGATGGTTGCAAGAGCAGCCCGGGGTAATTCGTGTATATTATCCGGGACTTGAAAGCCACCCGCAAAATGCGTTGGCGAGCAAGCAGATGAAACTGCCTGGCGGTGTGCTTTCCTTTGCCGTCGAAGGCGGCCAGGCAGCTGCCTGGAAAGTGATTGATGCCACGCGGCTGCTGTCCATCACGGCCAACCTCGGGGATACCAAAAGCACGGTGACTCACCCGGCCAGCACCACCCATGGCCGTGTTGCGCCAGAAGAGCGGGCTGCGTCTGGCATCAGTGACGGGTTGATCCGTATTTCCGTGGGTCTTGAGGATATTGCAGACATCAAGGCGGATCTCGCCCGCGGGCTGGGCAGTCTTTGACTCCTGGGGATGTTGTCGAGAAATGGAATCAGCGGCATCAGGAGGCTGGTAGCCAGGGCAGTGCCGCCCAGGTGTTGCTGAGAAACAGGCATTTGCTGCCGCATTCGGGAAAAGCGCTGGATCTTGCCTGCGGGCGCGGGGCGAATGCCATGCTTCTGGCGCAATCCGCTCTTGAAACCCATGCCTGGGATTTTTCCTCCGTCGCCATTGCGCAGCTGGAGGAACATGCCCGGGAAAACGGCTTGAAGATCGAAACGCAGGTCAGGGATGTGGTGGCTTGTCCTCCTGAAGCAGCCAGTTTTGATCTGATTCTGGTATCGTTTTTCCTTGAACGCACGCTCATCCCACGGCTGATTCAGGCACTGCGGCCAAAGGGTATGATCTTCTGCCAGACATTTGTGCAGGAGGTGTATCTGGACAGAGGGCCGTCAACGAATGCCTGGCGTCTGGAAAAGAATGAGCTGCTGCATTTGTTTCAGGGGCTGCAGGTACATTATTACCGGGAAGACGGGGGAATCTGTTCACAGCCCACAGGCGTATCGGATCTGGCCATGATTGTTGCATCAAAGGGAGCCTAGAACATGCCACAAAGACTGACTGCAACCATCGTCGCCCTGGCCGCAGTAATTGCTTTCCTGGTAATCGGCAAGTCACTGCTGGTGCCTTTTGCCATCGCGTTGATTATCTGGTACATCATCGATGCCATTTCCCTGAAAATCCACGGCCTCTCCATTTACGGTATCCAGCCTTTTCAGCATGTAAGCCTTTTCCTGGCGCTGATGGTGGTTGTCCTGCTGTTGAGTGGTATGGTGCAAATGATTGGCGATACTGTGGAGCAGGTCAAAATGGCAGCGCCAAATTATCAGGACAATGTTACAAAGATCCTGGAGCGTTTGGCCTCGCTAACCGGCGTAGAGGTGGCTCCTGCCATCGCCCACTGGGCAAAAGATCTGGATCTTGGCGGGATCATCGGTAGTTTTGCAGCCGCAATCATGGGGTTGGCCGGGAACGCGGGACTGGTTGCTATCTATGTAGTGTTCCTGCTACTGGAAGAGCGCTATTTTGGCATCAAATTGCGCATTATGTTTCCGGATGCCGACAGGCACAGGAAAATCACCCGGATGCTCGATGCCATACAGCTCCAGATCCGCCAGTATGTGTATATCAAGACCATGGTAAGCGCCCTGACCGGGATTCTCAGCTATGTTGTTTTGCTGTGGGTGGGGGTGGACTATGCACCGTTCTGGGCATTGCTGATCTTCATGCTGAACTACATCCCGACTATTGGATCCATGATTGCGGTGCTGCTGCCGACAGCACTGTCGCTGGTGCAGTTCGACACTTTCGGGCCTTTCATTACCTTGCTTGTCTCACTGGGGACGCTGCAAGTGCTTATCGGCAATGTGCTTGAGCCGCGCCTGATGGGGTCATCGCTCAATCTTAGCCCGCTGGTGGTGATTCTTGCACTGTCGTTCTGGGGACAGATGTGGGGTGTGACCGGTATGTTCCTGAGCGTACCCATTACCGTGATCAGCATGATTGTTCTGGCGAATTTCCCTCAGACCCGGGCGATTGCCGTGGCCATGTCGGAAAATGGCCGGCTGAAGATCAGCACCTGAGCTTCTTTTCCCAGAACAGCGCCTGGCCCAGTGCAGGATCCAGTTCGTAGCTGCAAAAGCCAAATTTCCTGTAGGCATTTTTTGCGGTCTGATTTCCCTCCAGCACTTCCAGTGTGAGTTTGCAGCAGCCGCGCTGATAGGCGATCTGTTCCACTTTTTCAAGCATCATCTGGCTGACGCCTTGCCCGCGATATCCTGCCATAACAGTGACATCGTGAATATTGAGCAACGGCCTGGCCTGAAATGTAGACAGACCCTGAAAGCAATTGACCAGTCCCACGGGCATATCTCCATCAAACGCAAGAATACTCAGGGCGCCTGGCTGGGCCATCAGTGCAGGGATAAGTCTCTGTCTGGCACTGGTGCTCAACGGCTTGTTGCCGCCCATGGGGTCACGGGCGTAGGCATCGAGCAGATACAGAATGGCCTGTTGATGAGCCGGGCTTTGATAGTCAGCAATGACGATTTCAATCATGGGGCGCTAACGTTTGCTGGAGACGTAGTTGTCAGGAATCAGGATGGTAGGCTGACGTTGGTTTTCATCTTGCCAGGGGTAGTCCCGGTTGAAATGCAGGCCGCGGCTTTCCCGGCGGCGCATGGCCGACAGAATGATCAGCTCCGCGACATCAGCGAGATTGCGCAGCTCCAGCAGGTCATTGGTCACACGGAAATTGCTGTAATATTCCTGTATTTCGTGCTGCAGCAGATTGATGCGGCGTCTTGCCCTGGCGAGGCGCTTGTTGCGGCGGACGATGCCTACATAATCCCACATGAATCGCCGTAATTCATCCCAGTTGTGTGCCACCACCACAGCCTCATCCGAATCGGTAACCCGGCTTTCGTCCCAGCGCAGCCGGGGAGGGCGGGGCGTTTCCTCCTTTTGCAGCTGGCAGCTAATGTCTGTAGCGGCAAGTTCACTGAATACCAGGCACTCCAGCAGGGAATTGCTGGCCATGCGGTTGGCGCCATGCAGTCCGGTATAGGCCGTTTCGCCAACCGCGTACAAGCCAAGAATATCTGTATGGGCTGTCTTGTCTGTCCAGACGCCGCCGCAGGTATAGTGGGCGGCGGGTACAACGGGAATGGGCTCACGGGTGATATCTATTCCCAGCTCCAGGCATTTGCTGTAAACGGTCGGGAAATGGCTGCGGATGAAATTCGTCTCTCTGTGGCTGATGTCCAGAAAAACACTGTCCAGGCCATGCTGTTTCATTTCGTTGTCGATGGCGCGGGCCACGATATCCCGGGGTGCCAGTTCGCCCCGTTTGTCATAGGCATCCATGAAGCGTTTGCCATTGGGCAATACAAGGATGCCCCCTTCTCCACGCACGGCTTCCGTTACCAGGAATGATTTGGCATCTGTATGATAAAGGCAGGTGGGATGGAACTGGATGAACTCCATATTGGCGATGCGGCAGCCTGCGCGCCAGCCCATGGCAATGCCATCGCCCGTTGCCACATCGGGATTGCTGGTATAGAGATAGACCTTGTTCGAGCCGCCTGTGGCCAGCACTACACAGCGGGCGCCGATGGATTTCACCCGGTCGTCCTTGAGGTTCAGCAAGTAGGCGCCATAGCAGCGCCTGGGCTGCTTGCCGTTGCCTCGCGGGGTGCAGATGAGGTCGATGGCAATATGGTATTCCAGTAGCGTAATGTTGGAGCGTTGGCGCACCTGGTTCTCAAGGCTCAGTTCCACCATTTTACCTGTTGCATCTGCTGCATGAACAACCCGGCGGTGGCTGTGGCCGCCTTCCCTGGTCAGGTGGTAGCCCGATGATCCTGTAGAGGGTTGCTGGGTGAATTCAACCCCCTGGTTCAGCAGCCAGCGGATGTTCTGCGGGCCGTTTTTCACCACCAGCTTGACGATTTCTTCATCGCACAGGCCTGCGCCGGCGCGCAAGGTGTCCTGGATGTGGGATTCGAGAGAATCAGCCTCATCCAGCACTGCAGAGATACCGCCCTGGGCATACAGTGTGTTGCCCTCTATCAGTTCCCGCTTGGCAATCACGGCGATACTGGTGTCGGAAGGCAGGCGCAGAGCCAAGCTGAGGCCAGCTGCGCCGCTGCCAATAATTAAAACATCATAATCTGTTTTTTTTGACATAATAGGGAGCAATCTTTTGGGTTTCGACCACAGGGTTCAGACCAGTCAAGTATTCATGAAACAGAACTTTATAACAATAAGAATGTCACATTGGCATAAGATTCAAAAGCCATGGGTGTGTGGCTCAGGAAGTGAGCCATGACTTCGAATGCCGAAGCTGACCTCAAGTTGGTGGAACGGGTAAAAAATGGCGATAAAAAGGCTTTTGATCTGCTGGTTTTGAAGTACCAGCAAAAGGTGGCAAATATCATCTCGCGCTATATACATGACAGCAGTGAGGTGCTTGATGTCAGCCAGGAGGCTTTTATCAAGGCTTATCGGGCACTGCCGAAATTTCGCGGCGACAGCGCTTTTTATACCTGGTTGTACCGTATTGCCATCAATACCGCAAAAAACCATCTGGCTGCCAAGGGACGCCGACCGCCAACAGATGATGTGGAAGCGGTAACCGCAGAGCAAATGGACTCTGGTGCGAGGCTGAAGGAGTTTGATACACCAGAGCATTTGTTGTTGCAGGATGAAATTGCCCGTACCATTCGGGATGCGCTGAATGAGCTGCCGGATGATTTGCGTACCGCTATTAGTTTGCGGGAGCTGGAAGGGCTGAGTTATGAAGAAATTGCCCAGGCAATGGATTGTCCAATCGGCACTGTCCGGTCACGCATATTCCGCGCCCGTGATGCGATTGACAAGAAATTACGTCCTTTATTGAACTGACACCGGGAATGCACCATGTCTGAATATGGAAACAACAAAGAACAGAGCTGGCTGTCTGCTGTTATCGACAATGAACTGAGCGAGTCGGAAATGTTGCATGTGAGCCATCAGATCAGCAAGGATCAGGATCTCAAAGAAACGCTTGTTCGTTATCAGCTGATCAGTGACGGTCTTCGTGGTGAGGAAATCAACCTTTCTTCCATGGATCTGGTCAGCGCCGTCAGCCAGCGTCTTGCATCGGAACCTACAGTGCTGGCTCCGGGAAAAAACCGTATGCGCATGCCCAAATGGGCGCAGCCGGTAGCTGGTGCAGCACTTGCCGCCTCGGTAGCTGCTGTGGGGATTCTGCTGGGGCCGCAATTCATCAATGGCACGCAGATGCAGGTGCCAGCAAGCAGCGGGTTGCAGGTGGTGGCGCAACCTGTAGGTGAAGTGATGCCAGCCCCCACACTGGTGGTGCAGAAGGAAAATCACTGGAAAACCATTGAGGGCAAAACCCGCACTCGCCTGGATCGTTATCTTGAGCAGCATAGCCAGTATGCAGCGCCTGGTGGAGTGCAGGGGGTGATGCCCTACACATCCTTTGTTGGCTACGGCGAGCCACAGAAATAAGCCTATGAGGAGTGGATTTCTGGCGCTGCTGTTCTGTCTGTCTTGCATCGGACCGGCATCTGCTAATAACGGTAGTGGTGCGGCTGTGCAATGGCTGGAAAAAATGAATCTGGCAGTCACCAGCATGAATTATGAAGGCCATTTTGTATACCAGTGCGGCGATTCGCTGGAAGCCATGCATTTGCGCCATCATATTGGGGAAGATGGCCCCAGAGAGTCGCTTTCATCGCTCACCGGTGTACCCAGGGAGGTGATGCGGGATAGTGAATCCATCACCATCATTGCCAACAGAAACGGCAAGCTGCAAATCTCCCAACAGCCAGCGGCAGGAAAATTTTCTCCTCTGAAATCTATCCGGCCTGAAAAGCTGCTACAGAATTATCATATTGCACTGGGAGGAATTATGCGGATTGCCGGACGCCCCGGAGTGATCATCAATCTTATGCCCAATGATGATTTGCGCTACGGCTATCGCCTTACGCTGGACAAGATGAGTGCTTTGCCGTTGGATCTCATGGTATTGGATCGTGAGGGGGTGATACAGTCCCGGATCATGTTTACCGATCTCAAGATAACCGATGTGGACTTGTTGTCGCTGCACCATCCGGATGAAGAGGACAAGGAGGCGGCAAAATCGCTGATGTTGGCAAAACTGGGCGCTGGCGCAGGGAGTCCCTCTGCAGTTGTAAAAAGAGCTACGTTACCCCAGGCAAAACCAGAAGATGCCGCCTGGAAATTTCCATCCCTGCCGACCGGCTTTTCTTTGATTGATTACCAAAAATCAGCGCATACCGGTCTTGAGCATTTTGTGTTTTCAGACGGTTTGGCCACAGTTTCCGCCTACCTTGAACCGCTGGATAATGACAAGGCTTTTGAGGGCAATACCAACCTTGGTTCGGTGCGGGTGTTTGGCCGTCGGTTAAAGGACTATCAGTTAACGATTGTTGGCGAGGTCCCTCAGAAAACCTTGGAGCTGCTGGCTGCCAGCATTCAGTATCACGAGCGCTGAGGAGGCTCCTGATCAAATCATGAATTCTTATCTTGCGCCCGCTGAACGTGGTTTTGTTATCGTTTGTCTTGGTAAATGCCGCCCTGCCATGCATGGAGCCAGGCAAAGCTTTCTTCATCGGCAGGCAGCGGGGGGCTGAAAGAATGCTGGAAGAAGAGGGAATGGTTTTGTCTGTCAATGGCAATGTTGCCGAGGTTGTTGCCGAGACGAAATCAGCCTGTGGCTCTTGTGCGGCAAAAAACGGTTGCGGCACTTCCCTGCTTGCCAGCCTGTTTCCCCAGCGTAAACGCTCTTTCCAGGCAAGTAACCCGGCGCATGCCCGGGTTGGTGATCGGGTGCTTGTTGGTCTGGATGAATCGGCGCTGCAAACTGCGTCTTTGCTTGTGTATCTTGCCCCGCTGCTGGGTTTGATAGGTGGTGCAATGGCAGGTAGCTGGCTGGCTTCGTGGTCGATGCCGGGAATTGCCGAGGCGATCAGTATCGGGGCTGGCATCGGCGGTTTTGCTCTGACGTTGCTGGTAGTACGGAAAACCGGCTTCCGCTTGTCTGCGCATGGCCGCTATCAAGCAAGGATTCTGCGTATTTTACACCCGAAAACCTTCTCCGTTGGCGCTATAAAACTACTGGAAATACAATCAAATGAGAGACAAATCTAAACAAATTACTGTCTTCCTGCTGTGCTTTTTGTTCCTCTTGGGAGAGGCATTGGCGCAAGGCTTGCCGGATTTCACGCAGCTGGTGGAGCAGAATGCTCCGGCGGTGGTCAACATCAGCACGGTCTCTCATGGCAAACAAAGCTTCCATCAATTTCATGGGCCGCGTAATACTCCCCCTCTGCCGGAAAACAACCCCTTCAGTGATTTGTTCCGGCGCTACTTTGAAGAGGGGCGGGGGGGTGAAATGCTTCCTGAAGAGAGTGAATCCCTGGGATCCGGTTTTATCATCACTCCGGATGGTTATGTATTGACCAACCATCATGTGGTGGAGGGCGCAGACGAAATTATCGTGCGCCTGAACAACCGCAAATCCTATGAGGCGAAAGTGATTGGCTCTGACAAGGGCAGCGATATTGCCTTGCTGAAAATCGATGCTGAAAATCTGCCTGCAGTGCAGATCGGCAATAGCGAGAATCTCAAGATCGGTGCATGGGTGTTGGCCATTGGCTCGCCATTCGGTTTCGATGCTACTGTAACGGCTGGTATTGTAAGCGCGAAAGGCCGGAGTCTTCCCAGTGAAAACTATGTGCCCTATATTCAGACGGACGTTGCCATCAATCCCGGTAATTCCGGTGGGCCGTTGTTCAATCTTCAGGGCAAGGTCATAGGCGTCAACTCCCAGATTTTCAGCCGTTCCGGCGGTTTCATGGGGCTTTCCTTTGCGGTTCCTATCGAACTGGCGATGAACGTAGTGGAGCAATTGCGAAAAGACGGACATGTAACCCGTGGCTATCTCGGGGTGCTGATCCAGGATGTTGACCGCAATCTTGCCGAATCTTTTGATATGAACCGCCCCAGGGGCGCGCTGGTTGCAAGGGTACTCAAGGACTCTCCGGCGGAGAAGGGCGGATTGCAGGTTGGAGATATTATCCTGGCTTTCAATCAGCAGCAGCTGCATGATTCCTCACAATTGCCTCCTTTGGTGGGAGCGACAGCCGTTGGTGAGGAAGTAGAGCTGAAGGTGCTGAGAAACGGCGTGGAAAGCAGTCTCAAGGTTCGTGTAGAGAAACTTCCCGCGGAAGATGATCGGCAGCAGTCTGAAAAAACAAAGGCGCCAGAAGCGGGTGAGAGCAACAAGCTGGGCCTGGTGTTTTCCGAGCTCACCGCAGAAGAGCGCGAACAGTTGGGCTTGTCCGCTGCAGAAGGCGTGCGGGTCAAAGAAGTTCAGGAAGGGCCTGCCGCGGTTGCGGGAGTGAATCCGGGGGATGTGGTGCTGATGGTGGATGGAAAGAAGATTACAGCGCTATCGCAGTTGGAGAAAATCATCCGGGAGATGCCAAAAGGCAAGACTGCAGCCTTGTTGTTGCTGAAGCCGCAAGGTCCGGTATTCATCGCAATACGCGTGCCAAAATAACGACCAGTAAAGGACATCGCCGCTTTTCTGCGGCCTTTGGATTTGGTCCTTTGGGGAAATCCACCGGGAAATAATTGTCGATCCGGAGTATCATTCGCCGTTGCTGATTTTTCCGGGAATCCCCTGGTTCTGCTGGGTATTTTACCGAGCCAGAACACCATCAAATCCGAGGGCTGATGTCTAAACTTGACCACATTCGAAACTTCTCCATCATCGCGCATATCGATCATGGGAAATCCACCATTGCAGACCGCTTTATCCAGCTTTGCGGTGGTTTGACAGAAAGGGAAATGGAAGCCCAGGTGCTGGACTCCATGGACCTGGAACGCGAGCGCGGCATTACCATCAAGGCGCAGAGCGTAACCCTGAACTTTACTGCCAAGAATGGCGAAACCTACAAGCTCAACTTTATTGACACTCCCGGGCATGTGGATTTTTCCTATGAGGTGTCGCGTTCTCTGGCGGCCTGTGAGGGTGCATTGCTGGTGGTTGATGCGGCGCAGGGCGTTGAAGCCCAGAGTGTGGCGAATTGCTATACCGCGATTGAACAGGGGCTGGAAGTCGTGCCGGTATTGAACAAGATTGATTTGCCGTCCGCCGAGCCGGAAAAGGTGATTACCGAAATCGAGGAAATTATCGGTATCGAGGCTGAGGACGCCTTGCGCGTCAGCGCCAAGACCGGGCTTGGTATCGAAGAGCTGCTGGAAAGCCTGGTGGAACGCATCCCGTCCCCCAAAGGAGATCCCGATGCGCCGCTGCAGGCACTGATCATCGATTCCTGGTTTGATCCCTATGTAGGCGTCATCTCCCTGATCCGGGTGATGAATGGCAGCCTGAAGCGCCGGGACAAGTTCGTGATCATGTCTACCGGCCGCAGCTACCAGGCCGAAAAAGTCGGCATATTCACGCCCAAGCGCACAGATACCGAGATTCTGGATAGCGGAGAAGTCGGCTACCTGATTGCTGGCATGAAGGAGATCGATGCCGCGCCTGTGGGAGACACCATTACTCTTGCAGACAACAAGGCGGTGGAGCCTTTGCCTGGATTCAAGGAAATGCAGCCCCGGGTATTTGCCGGGCTGTATCCTATCAGCTCGGACGACTATGAGAGTTTCCGCGAGGCCCTGCACAAGCTGCGCCTGAATGATGCCGCATTGCATTTTGAGCCGGAAACTTCCCAGGCGCTGGGATTCGGCTTCCGCTGCGGCTTTCTGGGCATGTTACATATGGAAATTATCCAGGAGCGTCTGGAGCGGGAATATGATCTTGATCTGATCACTACAGCGCCGACGGTGATCTATGAAGTAGAGAAAACTGAAGGCGAAATCCTGATGGTGGACAACCCCGCAGATCTTCCGGATCCTGGTCAGATCGAGGAAATTCGTGAACCCGTCATCGAGGCGCATATTCTGGTTCCCCAGGATTATCTGGGAAATGTAATCAGCCTGTGTATCGAAAAGCGCGGGGTGCAAAAGAACATGCAATATCTTGGTGGCCAGGTACAGCTGGTTTATGACCTGCCCATGAATGAGGTCGTGCTGGACTTTTTTGACCGGCTCAAATCCGTCAGCCGTGGCTATGCCTCGTTTGAATACGAACTGGATCGTTTTCAGGCGGCCAACCTGGTCAAGCTGGATATTCTCATCAACGGAGAGCGCGTGGATGCCTTGTCGCTCATTGTACACAGGGACTACGCCGAAAGCCGGGGTCGGGAACTGACGGACAAGATGAAGGAAATCATCCCCCGGCAAATGTTCGAGGTGGCCATACAGGCAGCTCTGGGAAGCAAGGTCATCGCTCGTTCCACGGTTAAGGCCTTGCGCAAGAACGTCACTGCCAAATGCTATGGCGGTGACATCACACGCAAGCGCAAACTGCTGGAAAAACAGAAAGCAGGAAAGAAACGCATGAAACAGGTAGGCCGGGTGGAGATTCCCCAGGAAGCCTTCCTGGCTGTATTGAACGTGGGAAAAGACAAGTAACTCCTCCTATTTGGAACTGAAAGCCTTATGAAAGAACAAAAAGAAACACCATTGTATGAGTTTGCTGCGATGATAGGCATCGCCGGGGTTTTTATCTGGGTGCTGTATGCCTTTGGCATAGAGTCCGCGCTGGCTTTTGCTTCGGTGGTTTCCGGCCTGATCTGGGGGCTGTATCTGCTGCTCAAGCGCAAATCCGCACAACAGGACACAAAAGAAAAAGCGGTGAAAGAACCACTGATGGTGGACTATGCCCGCTCGTTTTTTCCCATTTTCCTGTTTGTACTGCTGTTGCGTGCTTTTGTTGTCGAGCCTTTTCGCATTCCTTCCGGATCCATGATGCCAACCTTGCTGGTTGGAGACTTTATTCTGGTCAACAAGTTTGCCTACGGTTTGCGGGTTCCGGTTACCAAAACAAAATTTCTTGACGTGGATACACCAGAGCGAGGTGACGTGGTGGTATTCCGCTACCCTGAAGACCTGAAACTGGATTACATAAAGCGCCTGGTTGGATTGCCGGGAGACCGTATTGCCTACAGGAACAAGGTGCTCTATGTGAATGGTAAGGCCGTACCCCAGACCAGGGTTGGCGTCTATGAAGGCGTTGGATCCGGTGAAGGAATGACCGGCAGATGGGAGCTGAAAGAAAACCTGGATGGTGTCGAGCATTCCTTACTGATCAATCCCCACGTACCAGATTTTCCGCCTGGCTGCCGGGTGCTGGCCAACGGTGAAATCACCGTGCCGGAAGGGCATTTTTTCATGATGGGAGACAATCGTGACAACAGCAATGACAGCCGTTGCTGGGGATTCGTGCCGGAACAGAATTTGGTTGGAAAAGCCTTTGTGATATGGTTAAGCCTCGATTGGAATCGCTCTGGAATATTCGATTGGTCACGCATTGGCGAAGTTATTGAATAGAGGGGAACAAATATGCAGTATCTGAAGAGGCCACAGCAAGGGCTCAGCATCACAACCTGGATTTTTCTCATAGCGATCACGCTGTTCTTTGTTTTGCTTGGCGTAAGGATGGTGCCCAGCTATCTGGAATTTCACTCCATGAGCAAAATTCTTGAGAACATCAAGGAAGACCCGAAATACCGGCAAGTCCCCCCCAAGGAGCTACGCGCGGTATTCAATCGGCGCATCAACATCAATAGTATTTATGATTTTGACCCAAAGAGTCTGAAAATAGACCGCAGCAAGGGAAAAACCAGCATGATACTGAATTATGAAATACGCAAACCCGTGGCTGGCAATGTGGAGGTGCTCATGACTTTCCACAAAGAGGTGGATTGGAACTAGATACGGAACTGGCCGGGTGCTGGATCTCAAGCGTTTGCAGCGTAACCTGGGTTATGAATTCAGGGATGAAGCCCTGCTTGTTCAGTCCCTCACCCATCGCAGTGCTGGCGCCAGAAATAATGAGCGGCTGGAGTTTTTGGGTGACGCGATCCTGGGATTTGAGATTGCTGAAAACCTGTACCGCGAGCACCCGAACGCCAGTGAAGGTGAACTCAGCCGGGCACGGGCTCAGTTGGTCAAAAGAGAAACCCTGGCGGGCGTGGCCAGACGATTGAAGCTGGGGGATTACCTGATTCTGGGCACCGGAGAGCTGCGTAGCGGAGGGCAGACCAGAGACTCTATTTTGTCAGATGCAGTAGAGGCCCTTATCGCCGCCGTATTCATGGACGCGGATATGGAGTCGGCGCGAGCGCTGGTCCGCCGCATTCTGCGTGAGGAAATCACAGGAATTTCACCGGAAGCCCAGCCCAAGGATTCGAAAACCCGGCTACAGGAGTATCTTCAGGCGCAAGGGAAATCGCTCCCTGTTTATCAGGTTGTCTCTGTAGAAGGCAGCGCCCATGAGCAACAGTTTGTTGTTGAATGCCGTGCCAGCAACCTTGGTATCACCGAGCAGGGAGAAGGGGCGAGCAGGCGCAAGGCAGAACAGCAGGCCGCTTACAAGGTGCTTGCCAAAATCGGAGTATCAGATTCGTGAAGCATCGAGCAGGGCATGTGGCGCTGGTAGGGCGTCCAAATGTTGGCAAGTCCACCTTACTGAATTGTCTGCTTGGGCAGAAACTGGCAATTACCTCTCACAAGCCGCAAACCACCCGTCACAGCATACTGGGGATCAGTACGCAGGATGATGGGCAGATTGTCTACATCGATACACCAGGCATCCATCAACGCGGTAACAAGGCCATGAATCGTTATCTGAACAGGACTGCTACCAGCACCCTGTCCGGGGTGGATCTGGCGGTATTTGTTGTCGATAGCCAGTATTGGACAGATGAAGATGAGATGGTTCTGCAGCGGATTGGAAACGGTGGGCTTCCGGCAATCCTGGTTGTGAACAAGGTCGACACTGTTCATCGTCGTGAAGAACTCTTGCCCATACTTGCCAAACTGACGGAGCGAACCGGCCTGACTACCGTGATTCCGGTTTCGGCCCGTACCGGGGATAACTGTGACCAGCTGCAACAGGCCATTCTGGAATTACTGCCGGAAGGGAAGAGTTTTTATCCCGAAGACCAAATTACCGACCGCCCGGAACGTTTTTTTGCCGCCGAACTGGTTCGGGAACAAATAACCAGGCGCTATCACAAGGAATTGCCTTATTCTACAACGGTCGAAATCGAAGAATTTGATGTACAGCCCCACATCTATCGTATTGGAGCTGTTATCTGGGTAGAGCGGGATAACCAAAAAGGCATCCTGGTCGGAAAAGGCGGACTGGCGCTCAAGGAAACGGCAACGGAGGCGCGTAAACAACTGGAGGTTTTTTTCCAGACCAAGGTTTATCTGCGCTTGTGGGTGAAGGTGAAGAAAAGCTGGTCTGCCGATCAGGCCAGCCTGAGCCGGTTGGGATACTCTGAATAAAGGGTAAGTCTGTTGCCCAACGAACTTATGCCCGCCTATGTTCTGCATTCCCGAAAGTTTGGAGAGCGACATCTTTTGCTGGATATGCTCACGCTTTTTGCAGGTAGAATTCCCCTGATGGTACATGGGGGGGCATCTGCCAAAAGCACGCGGCGTGCGATGTTACAGCCTTTCAATCCCCTGTTGATTGCCTGGTCGGGACGAGGGAGGATTGCCAACCTAAAGCAGGTAGAGAGCCGTTCCGGCTATATCCTTCCCCGTGGCAAGGCGTTATTCAGCGGGTTTTATTTGAATGAATTGCTGATTCGGCTCATTGACCAGAATGAGCCTGTGCCGGAATTGTTTCTCTGCTATGAAAAAACTGTCGAGAGCCTGGGGGGCGGATCCGATCCTGATTTGCCGCTTCGTGATTTCGAACTGGAACTGCTGCAAACCCTCGGCTATGGTGTTGATTTACTGCATGAAGGCCGGTCTGGTGCGCCGGTCAGTGCAGGGTTCTGCTATAACTATGAGGCGGAAGCGGGACTGAAAAGAGTGCAGGCAGATGCTGGATTTCTGGCAAAGGGAGAGACACTGATCGCTTTGGCTCGACGCCAGGTGCTGGATCCGTGCCAGAATCGGGAGGCAAGGGAGCTGATGCGGCACATATTGGGTTTTTATCTGGGGGACAAGCCATTGAAAAGCCGGGAATTTTTTTACACACCAGGCCATTGTTCACCTGGAAAGACAAAAATGTGATTTTGTCTTTCCTCCATTTTCAATGGCTTATGTTTCTATTGAAAACGGCCCACGTTCTTGTGCGGCGTACAGGCTGTTAACCTGACACCTGAACCCAAGGATTCAGGCTGACAACCAACTATACCGGAGGGCATTCATCATGTACCAGGGAAAACTACTCGGTGTCAATATCGACCACATAGCCACACTGCGTCAGGCCAGAGGGACACGTTATCCGGATCCGGTTCAAGCCGCGCTGATTTCTGAGCAGGCGGGGGCCGATGCCATCACCCTGCATCTGCGCGAAGATCGACGGCATATCCAGGACAGAGATGTAGCGTTTCTGAAGGACATCATACAAACGCGCATGAACCTGGAAATGGCTGCAACAGATGAAATGCTGGCCATTGCAACGGGCCTGCGGCCTGCGGACTGTTGCCTGGTGCCGGAGCGACGAGAGGAACTGACAACCGAAGGCGGGTTGAATGCAGCTGCGGACATCCCCCGTTTACAAGAGTATTGCACACAGTTGGCGGCGGCAGGTATCCGGGTGTCGCTTTTTATTGATGCAGACCCTCAGCAGCTGGAGGCGGCTGCAAAGATCGGGGTGCCGGTAGTAGAGATTCATACCGGACACTTTGCTGATGCTGAAACCCCGGAAAGAAGGACAAGGGAACTGAGCAGAATTGTAGAGGCTGTAGAACTTGGCGAGTCACTGGGATTGCAGATAAACGCGGGTCATGGGCTGGACTATCACAATGTAGTGGATATCGCAGCTATCGAAGGCATACAGGAGCTAAATATTGGCCATGCTATTGTTTCCCGCGCGGTATTCACCGGGATGGATCAGGCGGTTCGAGATATGAAGAGCCTTATTTACTGCGCTTCTGCGTGATAGTGGATGAGGCGCTGCATTTCTGATCTACTTTCTTCCAGCTCGTCCTCTGTTGCATCGGCGTTCTCGTTCTGGACAGCCAGCTGCAGGCGGTTCAAAGCAGCGGAAAAAGCCGGCACCGCACACACAGCTACTGCTCCCTGCAGTTTGTGAATGCTTTGCCACAATGCTTTCCAGTTCTTGTCATCCGCAAGCCGGGATATCTCCTCCATGCTGGAGGGCAGCGTTTCTACTAACTGATTGAGCATGGTTACAGCAACGTTTGGGGAGTTGCCGGTGATGCGCATTGCCTGATGCTGGTCATAGACGGGGAGTTCATGCCTGTTTGTGAGGGTGTTCTGCTCGGCATTCCTGAGGGCAAACGCACCTGATATTTCCTTGTGGAGAAACCTGGCGATTGTAGAAAGCAAATCTTCTTCCTCTATGGGTTTGATCAGGCAGGCATTAAAGCCGCTATGTTTGATCTCGGTGCGATTTCTGCCCATGGCATCTGCGGTCATGGCAATCAAGGGAAGGTTATTTCCGTGGGGGTGCTGCCGAATTTGCTTGGCAGCATCAAAGCCGTTCAACACCGGCATATGTATATCGATGAGGGCGATATCGATTTTTTCCGTCCTGATGGTTTCCACAGCCTGTTTTCCATCTTCCACGCTGAAAATCGTTGCTGCATAGTTGTGCAGCAGGCTTTCCATCAGCTTGCGATTGATCGCATTGTCATCTGCAACCAGTATGCTGGTGTCAGCAAGCCAGTCTTCTGGATGCGAGGAGGAGTGAACCGCGAAATCTGATTCCTGTGCGTCGCTGTCAGACAGCAGAACATCGTTTATTGCCTGGGCCAAAACCCCCGGTTTTATCGGCTTGCTCAGACAGCGGGTGGCTCCAAGATCCAGGATATGATTGGTCTCTCCCTGATCAGAACTTCCCAGAAGAACCAGGACTGGTGCGACCGAATACTGAATGATGATTTCGATTTCTTCTGCGATGTTTTCAATGGCGAGCTTCCCGGCCGCTATCGCAAGTATGACCAACTCAGGTGCTTCACCCTGCTTGAGTGCGGTGATTGCTTTTTGGTAGTGGGAGAATTCATGGGTTGCCATCCCCAGATCAGACAGCATGTTTCTCAGTGCCATCCGATAGCTGGCGTTTGGCTCTACCATCCAGATGTTTCTGCCCGAAAGCAGGCTGCTGCTGTCGATGGCCGAAACCGGCGGAGCATCTTTTTTCAGTTCAATATAAAACTCGAAGCGGCTGCCGGCACCGGGGCTGCTGTGTACAGATATAGATCCATGCATGGCTTCTATCAGTCGCTTGCATATGTTCAGGCCAAGACCTGTGCCGCCAGTGGTCTTTGACCCATATGTTTTTCCCTGGGAAAAAGCAGCAAATATCTCCGCCTGATCTTCTTCCGGGATGCCGATGCCTGTATCGGTAACCGCGATCTTGAGAACGACCGTGATTTCGCTTTCTGCTTCAACCATGATACGCAACACCACTTCACCTTGATCTGTAAACTTGATGGCGTTGTTGACCAGATTGGTGATGATTTGCGCAATTCGTGTGGGATCGCCCTGCAAATGATCGGGTACATCATTATAGATAAGGGGGATCAGCTCCAGTTGCTTGAGATGAGCCATGGGCGCCAGCAAGGAGGTGGCATTGTGCAGGCACTGACGTAAGGAAAAGCTGCGTTTTTCGAGAACCAGTTTGCCGGCTTCGAGCTTGGACAGATCCAGGATGTCGTTAATGATCATCAACAGGTTGTTGGAGGATATCTGTATTGTTTCCAGGTATTCGGTTTGTGTTCTGTCCAGCTTGGTATTGCGTAACAGGTTGGTAAAGCCAAGAATGCCATTCATGGGAGTGCGGATTTCATGGCTCATATTGGCTAGAAATTCCGACTTGATGCGGCTTGCCTCCACGGCTCTTTTACGCGCCAGATCCAGCTCCACGTTTCTGATTTCCAGTATCTCCATGCTTTCCTGCAACTCTATGGTTGCCTGATCAACCTGGGCGTGCAGGTTTTCGCTGGCGATACTGATTTCCCCTGCCATCTCGTTGAAGGCCGCCTGCAACTCACCAATTTCTCCACTGGTGTAGACCTTTACCCGGGTATCCAGCTTCCCTTGCCGTAAATTACGCACAGCATAGGTGAGTTGCTCCAGTGGTTTTGCCAGGTGCTTGCTGAGAAATGAGGCAAGCAGGGCAGTCAGCAACAGCCCCAAAAGAGTAAGTGCCAATGTGGTGGCTATGATTTCCCGCTTTTTTTTCTGCAGGGGTGCCGGATTGAGCCAAAGCATGACCTTGCCCAGATCCAAATGGCCGTTTTCCGGTTGAGGCACAGGTTGATCAGGAAAATAGTGATAGATGCCCTTAAGGTCGTAGGCGGTTGTAATTTTTGCCTCAAACACATTGTTGACAGAGGAAACAGGGGTGGATTCTTCCCCTGACTGGAGCAAGACCAGCCCGTGGGAATCCAACACCCTGATGCCCAGGATATCCGGGTGCAGATGCCGTGTTTCTTCGGACAGCATAACCAGCGTATTATATTTATTGGATAGAACGCCGCTAATGGAGGCGGTGGCCAGTTGCCCGGCAAGCACATCGCCGCGGGCGTAGAATTGTTGCTCAAGATCCTCCAGGCGTGTAAGCAGCAAGTAGATGGACAGCACTGCGGTAAGCAGCAATGCCGGCAGCAGTGCGATAAAGAGAATTTGTTGTCGGATATTCTGCATCAAGCATTTCCGGGAGGCAGGAAAGTTTGTTGACCAACCGTTCTTCCATGAGATAATTGGCAACTACTATAACAACTTATGCGGAATTCTTGAACTGCAGTGAAAACCGGCCTTGCTGTTTTGCCAGCCAGGCCAGGGATGCAAAAGGCAGTTCCCATCTGTGCAAGGCGCGGTAAAATACCAGCCGGTATCATCTATCCTTGGCTAGTCATGAAATTCCAGACCCTCTCTTCTACTATTGGAAATACGCCGCTGATAAGGTTACAGCGCATGCCCGGCCAAACCAGCAATACATTGTTGGTGAAGCTGGAAGGAAATAACCCTGCCGGTTCGGTAAAAGATCGCCCTGCGCTATATATGATTGAGCGGGCCGAGCAACGTGGCGAGATCCGCCCGGGAGATACCTTGCTCGAAGCGACCAGTGGCAATACCGGCATTGCCCTGGCCATGGTGGCGGCCATAAAAGGTTATCATATCAAGCTCGTCATGCCGGATAACATGACCATGGAGCGCAAGGCGGCGATGGCGGCTTATGGTGCGGAGCTTGTTCTGGTCTGTGAGGAAGAGGGTATGGAAGGAGCACGGGATCTGGCAATAGAGATGCAGGCAAAGGGGCAGGGAAAACTGCTGAACCAGTTCGACAATCCGGATAACGCTCTTGCCCATTACCTTGGCACCGGCCCCGAACTGTGGCGGGATAGCAAAGGAAAAATCACCCATTTCATTAGCGCCATGGGCACCACGGGCACGATCGTAGGCGTCTCCAGGTTTCTCAGAGAACAGGATGTGCAAGTGCAGGTTATTGGTGTACAGCCGGAAGAAGGGGCGCAAATCCCCGGCATTCGCCGCTGGCCAAAGGAATACCTGCCTGGCATCTTCGATCCCGCTCTGGTGGATCGGGAGATGGACGTGTCGCAGCAGGAAGCAGAAGAGGTCACGCGCAGACTGTCCGCCGAAGAGGGCATCTTCTGTGGCGTATCGTCTGGGGGGGCGGTTGCCGCCATGCTCCGGCTTTCCCGTGAGCTGGAGAATTCCATGCTGGCAGCCATTATCTGTGACCGTGGGGATCGCTATTTGTCCACCGGCATCTTTGATCCCGGCCAACACTGATATGGCGCGCAGAAGGCGCAAGCAAAAGCTGCCCCAGGAGCCGGTTGAAGTACAGATTGTCTCTCTGAGTCATGATGGGCGCGGGGTGGCGAGAATTGACGGCAAGGTGACTTTTGTTCACGGCGCCTTGCCGGGTGAAAGGGTCATGCTTCGCTATACTGGCAAACGAAAAAGCCACGATGAAGGAGAGGTTGTGGAAGTACTGGAGGCCAGCGACCAGCGCGCAGTTCCGGAGTGTGCCTATTTTGGTTTGTGTGGCGGCTGCAACCTGCAGCATTTGCAGGCAGGTGCGCAAATCCGCTACAAGCAACAAACCCTGCTGGATGCTTTTTCTCACCTTGGGAAAGTAATGCCGGAACTGGTTTTGCCTCCCCTGACGAACAAAACTCCCTGGGGATACCGCCGCAAGGCACGTCTGGGGGTAAAGCATGTACTGAAGAAAGGAAGGGTGCTGATAGGTTTTCGTGAGCGCAAAGCCAGCTTTGTGGCGGATATGAACAGCTGTGAAGTGCTGCACCCGAAAATTGGCCATGCGCTTGCCGATTTGTCCACGCTGATCGGGGGGCTATCTGTTTCAGCGCGGGTTCCACAAATTGAAGTGGCCATGGACGATCAATGCTGTGTGCTTATCTTCCGGATTTTGGAATCATTGGCGGATGCTGACAGGGAAAAGCTGCGTGATTTCGCCCGCGATCAAGGCGTCATCATCTATTTGCAAGAAGGTGGCCCGGATACCGTGAAGCCGCTGGACGAAGAGGCAAATCTGCATTATATGCTGCCAGAGTTTGGGCTGGAGCTGCATTTTCAGCCGACGGATTTTACCCAGGTCAATACCGATATCAATCGCCAAATGATCAGCCAGGCGCTTGATTTGCTGGCGTTGGAAAAACAGGACCAGGTGCTGGATCTGTTTTGCGGTATCGGCAACTTCACCTTGCCAATGGCCACCAGAGCGGGGAAGGTAACTGGTGTGGAAGGTGCAGGGGAACTGGTTGATCGCGCCAGAGGCAATGCGCAGCGTAATCAGCTGAACAATGTCAGTTTCTACACAGCCAACCTATATGAATCCCTGCAACATGAACCCTGGTTGCAGCAGCAATTCAACAAGGTACTGCTGGATCCGCCTCGCAGTGGTGCATTCGAATTGCTCGAGCATTTGCCACGAATGGGCGCGGAGCGCATTGTCTATGTTTCCTGCTATCCAGGGACACTCGCCAGAGATGCGGGCGAACTGGTGAACAACCTCGGATACCGCCTGGTCTCTGCGGGTGTCATGGATATGTTTCCACACACTGCCCATGTGGAATCTATCGCGCTCTTCGAGAAAAGCTGACATGGGAATTGAAATAGAAAGGAAATTCCTGCTGGCATCCGAGGCCTGGAAAGACGGGGTGGAAAAATCAATGCACATGCGCCAGGGCTACCTGAGCCGGGATGCCCAATCTTCTGTGCGCATCCGCATTTGCGGCGATCAGGCGGATATCAACCTGAAAAGTACAAGAGACGGAATCTACCGCCTTGAATATGAATATTCTATCCCCATGACCGATGCCCGAGAGCTGCTAGGCAAGGTTGCCCACCGTCCCCTTATCGAAAAAACCCGTCATATCTTGCATATTGCAGGCCACTGCTGGGAAATAGATGAATTTCATGGGGAGAATGCCGGATTGATCGTGGCGGAAATCGAGCTTGATTCTGTTGATGAGGCGTTCCATCGTCCCCGGTGGCTGGGGGAGGAAATTTCAACAGATGCACGCTATTACAACAGTAACCTGAGCAAGCTTCCCTATTGCTGTTGGATTGACGATTCATGAGGCTGCACTTGCAAGTAAAGCTGGCGGCTCAGGAGCTGACCCTCTGGGAAGGCAGGAAACTGCTTGCTGCCTATCCCGTATCGACTGCGGAAAATGGTCCTGGACAGCTTTCCGGCAGCGAATGCACCCCTCTTGGCAGACATCGTATTCGCCTGAAAATTGGTGAAAAATGTCCACTGAACACCGTCTTCGTCGGGCGCAGGCCAACGGGGGAGATCTATACCCCTGAGCTGGGGTGGAAATACCCGGGCAGGGACTGGGTGTTGACGAGAATTCTGTGGCTGGGTGGATTGGAACCGGGAAAAAACCGGGGGGGAGATTGTGATACGCTCAAACGTCTTATCTATATTCATGGGACGGATCAGGAGCTGCTCCTTGGTCAGCCCGTATCCCATGGATGTATTCGCATGAATAACAATGATTTGATTGAGTTATTTGATGCTGTTCCTCGCAATTCCATCGTAAACATTCACCAGTAACAGTCGGTACTGCTTATGACTCATGGACCATTGATGCTCGATCTTGAGGGTGCAGTTCTGACTGTGGAGGAACGGGAGCGCCTGTTGCACCCTGGTACAGGAGGGGTAATACTGTTCAGCAGAAACTATGAAGCGCCCGAGCAGGTTCAACGCCTGATAAAAGAGATCCATGCTTTGCGCTCGCCAGCTCTACTGGTGGCGGTGGATCAGGAAGGCGGACGGGTGCAGCGCTTTCGCGATGGCTTTACCCTGCTGCCAGCAGCATCGAAGTTGGGTGAGCTATACGACAGCCATCCACAAAAAGCCGTTAATGCAGCGCATTCTATCGGATGGTTGATGGCGGCAGAACTGCGTGCAGCCGGTATTGATTTCAGCTTTGCGCCAGTACTGGATCTGCAAACCACCCTCAGCCAGGTAATTGGCGACCGGGCATTTTCCGCGGATCCACTGGTTGTGGGCAAGCTGGCTTTCAGCTGGGCTGCAGGGGCGCGGGAAGCCGGGATGCCGTCTGTGGGCAAACATTTTCCGGGGCATGGTTGTGTGGAAGCAGATTCGCATTATGCGCTGCCCGTGGATCGGCGCCGTTTTTCTGAAATCTGGAATCAGGATCTGCAACCCTTCCGGCACATGGTGAACAACCAGGTGGAAGGACTCATGCCTGCGCATGTTGTGTATTCGGCAGTCGATGACGTACCTGCTGGTTACTCATCTTACTGGATTCAGGAAGTGTTGCGTCAACGCATGGGATTTGGTGGCGTAGTGTTCAGTGATGATTTGAGCATGGTTGCCGCCGATGCCGCTGGCTGCTATGCAGAAAGAGCGGCAGCAGCGCTGCGTGCAGGTTGTGACATGATTTTGGTGTGCAACAATCCGGAAGGCGCACAGGAAGTGCTGGAATCCCTTGCGGATTACTGCGAGCCTGTCAGCCAGGCGCGCCTGGCTCGTATGCACGGGAAAGGGTGCTTCACGGTAAAAGACATCCGGGAAGATCCTCGCTGGCTGCGCGCCATGGAATACCTGAATCTTCTGGAAGCGGAAGAATCCCTGGATCTGGAGTTATAGGCAGTGAGTAATTCTGTGCAAAACATGCAAGAAATCAGAAACAATGCACAGCTGCTGTATTCCCGTGAGGAAGTGGAAGCAGCCCTGGATTGCATGGCTGTAAAGCTCACCGAACAGGTCGCTGTCAGCAATCCCCTTTTGTTGGCAGTAATGAACGGAGGGTTGATTCCTTTGGGCATGTTGCTGCCGCGCCTGGATTTTCCCTTGCGCGTGGATTACCTGCATGCGACCCGTTACCGGGAACGCACCTTTGGCACAGATTTGCAGTGGAAAAAAACACCCGAGTATTCCTTGGCCGGAGAAACTGTCGTTGTTGTAGATGATATTCTCGATGAAGGCTACACTTTGCAGGCCATCGTGGATTACTGCAGAGAAGCAGGTGCAAAAGAAATCGTTTCTGTCGTACTGGTAAGGAAAATTCACCAGCGCTGTAACGGCATGCAAGCGGATATTGTCGGCCTGGATACGCCGGACGAATACCTGTTTGGTTACGGGATGGACTACAAAGGCTACTGGCGCAATGCTCCGGGCATATACTCATTAAGCCGGTGTTGCCGGGTTAATAATAATACAGGAACAACAGCATGACTGATCGAATAGCAATTGTGGGTGGCTCGGGACTTGCCTGGCTCGAAACGCTGGAAGTGGAGCGCCAGAAGGTCGTGGCTACACCCTACGGTGAACCCTCGGCGCCACTGACGTTTGGCCGCTTTGGTGGATTGCCGGTTGTGTTTCTGCCTCGCCATGGTGGAGGGCATACCATTCCGCCACACAGGGTAAATTATCGTGCCAACATCTGGGCTCTTGATTCCATCGGCGTCAAAAATATTGTCAGTATTGCATCTGTGGGAGGAATTACCATGGAGCCTGGCATATTGTGCATACCCGATCAGATTATCGACTACACCTGGGGCAGGGAGCATACCTTTGTTGATTGCTGCAATGTATCACCGGTCAAGCATGTGGACTTTTCCCGGCCATATTGCGAACAGTTGCGGGCTATCCTGATTCAGGCGGGCAGACGCGCCAGTGTGCGGATCAAAACCGAAGGAACCTACGGAGCCACCCAGGGGCCGCGCCTTGAATCCGCAGCCGAGATTCAGCGCATGCACCGTGATGGTTGTGATCTGGTGGGGATGACCGGCATGCCGGAGGCAGCGCTGGCGAGAGAGCTTGACTTGTGCTTTGCTCATCTGTCCCTGGTTGTCAATTGGGCGGCGGGGCTTGGAGGGGGCGCGATTACCATGCAGGACATACAGAAAAACCTGGAGACATCCATTGAGTCAGTGAAATTGTTACTTCAGAACATAGAAGCCGGCTGGCCATGACTTCCGTAGAAAAAATACTGTATTTTTTACTTCTTGCGGGAGTCTTTGCTTCTTCATATGCTGCCGTCGCTGTTTCCGCGAATGGAATAAAGGAAGGAGAAACAGAGGCAAAGGGCGTATCTAGTACGGTTCCGGCATCCTCATTGGTTGCTGCGGAGCTTTTGGATGAACCGGCCGGGGCAGGCCGGAAAACCCGGGGCCTGATCAACGGTTTCGAACTGCTGGGAGACCTGGACGGAGATGGAAAGGACGAAATTGTGCTGGCGTTCTGGGATGCCCCCGGAGGCAGTGTGGTTTTCAATTACCTGGTAATTCTGGATCTGGAAAAAGACAAGATATTCAGCCAATCCATTTTCGTTGGCGACAGGGTGCAGGTTCTTGGCGGAGAAATTTATGGCAACAAAATTGTTGTTGATCTTGTTGAGCACGGAGCCACTGATCCTGTTTGCTGTCCGGCGCAGAAAGCAACACGAACCTGGGTCTACGAGAATGACGGTAGTTTCAAGGAAATGCCAGTGAAGCTGAAAGGAAGGCTGTCAGTTGAAGATATTGGCGGAACAGAATGGATCTTGACCATGCTAAATGGCGAAGCCGTGCCGGAAGATCCGCGAATAAGCCTCACCTATGAGGATGACCAGGTCAAGGGGAATGCAGGCTGCAACAGCTATTTTTCCCATATGAAAGACCTGGAAGGTGCAGGCGGCAGGGTAAAGCTAGGCCCGGTAGGCAGCACTCGCAAGGCCTGCCCGGATGACGTCATGCACAGGGAAAGCAGCTATTTGCAGAGCCTGGGAAATACTACCAGCTTCAGCCTTGTCGGCAGGCAACTGGTGCTGTCTTGGAATTCTGCTGATCGTAGTGGCGCCTTGATTTTCATTCCCGGCAAGAAGATCGAAAAACACTTTTTACAATAGCTGCGGATTTTCCGTCGAGCCATCGCTGGTGGCATTCCATCAACGTACGTGCAGAAACAGCCGCCGCTGGCTGAACAGCAGCTCGGCGATGATGACAGACAGATAAATAATCCCTATCCATAGCAAGTTGCCGATATTGGTGTTCCACAGATAGACAACCAGCGCCACCCAGGAAACAAGAGACAGAAACAGCCCGGTCAACGGCAGGATTGCTCCAGAAGAGATTTTCTTGCGCAGTCGCCATGCAGAAAGATTGATGGCGGCAAAGATCAACAAGAAGGTCGAACTGGCGAAAGAAGAGATAATCGTCAGGTTTGCCAGATTGACAAAAGCCAGGGTAACGAAAGTAATGGCCACCAGGCTCACCCAGGGAATATGATTTTGTTTTCTTCTGAAGCCAAAGACAGTAGGCAATGCCTTCTCCTTTGCCATGATCATTCCAAGGCGCGCCGTACCGAACATGGTTGCATTGATTGCGGAAGCGGTGGAGAACAGGGCGGCCAGGCCAATCAGCAGAAAACCCGCCTGCCCCAGAAAAGGCTTTGCGGCAACGGCCAGGGCATATTCCTTGTACCGGCTGATTTCATCGGGAAGCAGATTGCCTACGGCCACCAGGGAAACCAGTACATAGATGGCAATGGTTACACCGATAGACCATACAATGGCGCGCTTGAGGTTACGTTGTGGATCTTCCATTTCATTGATGGCATTGGGAATCAGCTCAAAGCCTTCATAGGCGACAAAGATCAGCGCGGCCGCCATGAGGACGCCGGTATGGCCCTGATTGAACACTGGCAGCACATAGTCGGTCTTGATATAGAACAGCCCGATGGCGGCAAACAGAAATAAAATGATGACCTTGACCGTGACGATCAGCAGCTCACTGGTGCCGCTGGCTTTGATGCCATACAGATTGATCCCGAGAAAAGTCAGCAGAATCAGTGTTTCCAGCAAATGATGCATGGCCGGGGATGAGCCATTGTCGCCCAGCATGGCGCTGCCATATACGCCAAAAGTGTAGGAATACAGCGCCATTGTTCCCACATAGCCCACCAGCAGCAGCCATCCGCCCATGGCGGCGATATTGCGGTTCCTGAAAGCATGCTCCAGAAAAGTGAAGCTTCCACCACTGGACTGAAACGCCAGCCCCAGGTGCGCATAGGACAACCCGGTAATCAGGGCAATGATGCCGCCAATGGCAAAAGCAATGGGTGCCGCATGCCCTGCCTGGGCAATGGCCAGCCCCAGCACGGAAAAAATACCGCCCCCCACCATGCCGCCTATGCCCATGGCGATGACTTCCTTGAGGGAGAGTTTTTCGCCGTTTCCCTTTGGTGCAGGTGTATTCATATGCAAGCCCTTTCTGCTGCTGGAGTGCCGCCAGCCAACTGTTGTTGCATCGGCAACCAGGCATTCGGGTTGCCGGTGCGATAAGCCATGGCCCGCCGCTTAATCCGTTTATTCTACCGAACCTGGCAGCCAGGTACTTGCAGAAACCGGGGAATCCAATGTATAGTTCGCCCTCGCAACAGGCGCGTAGCTCAGCTGGTTAGAGCACCACCTTGACATGGTGGGGGTCGGCGGTTCGATTCCGTTCGCGCCTACCAGATAAAACAAAGACTTAGCGATAGATCCTAAGTCTTTTTTTATGTCTAAATGTTTCCGTAAATTATTTTTGTGAAGGCGCTCCGTCTGTTGGAATTCTATCAGGTATTTAAAAGCTCGCCATGACGGAAGTAATGAAAAAATTAAAGGTGCGGATGAGGGTTTGTTGGGAGCCAGCGAAGAACATGCTGTTGTTGCAGGTGCCGGTGAACTACTGATCGATGAGGCGCTGGACTTGCAGGTGATTTCCATTCGCCTGCGAAAATCACTCATCTCTTCATGGGCTGGGTTATCAGCCACTGACGCAGTTCCGGCATGAGATCTTCCTGAACCCACGGATTCAGGATCTTCTACAAGCATTTTTCATCTTCCACCAGCAGCAGTCTCATGGGCTTCCTCCGTTTCAACCACCTCGGTAGTATGGATCTCCATGCAGCTTGTAAATTCTGCCTGCATTTCCAGCCCTGGAATACGTTCGCCTCCCTGCTTATAAGATACCCAATGATTTGATTTTGTTTGTGGTCAACATCGACTCGTCCCAAAGCACGGAGATGGAACCAGGCTGAATCTCCACAATATTCCCTTTCCTGTGCGTGGTTGAAGGCGATAGCAACCGAGCGGGATGTTCAGCTTTGTTTAAGGAAGCACCAGTATACTTGCCCGTCACTTGGAGTCCCACGAATGAGAGTGCTGATGAATAACAGATTCATAGGGCGTATTACCTGTATTACTTTGCTGGTGGTTCTGTCCCCCACGGCCATGGCGGTCAGCCTGGCGGAAACCGTGCAGGCTGCTGTTGAGCGGCATCCGCAATATCCTTTGCACCAGGCGCTACGCAAGGTGGAATCAGGGTACCGCCAGCAGGCGGAGAGTTTTTTTGGTGGTGATCCATCGGTTAATCTTTCTGTGGTGGGTGACTCCCTGGGCAGCGATTTTGGCTCCGGGGAATATGTGGCTGGTGTTTCCCTGCCGGTATGGCTTCCTGGTCAGCGTGAAGCGCGGCGAATGATTGCAGACAACCTGGCTACCCAATCGGTACTGGAACTGTCGCGCCTTACCTGGGAAGTGGCGGGGGGCGTGCTGGAACGCGGCTGGCAGTTGCGCATCGCCCAGGCGGGAGTACAACAGGCGCTGAAACAATGGGCGGCAGCACGGGCGCTGGAGAAGGATGTGGTTCATCGGTTCGAGGCCGGGGAGCTGACCCGCAATGATTTGTTGCTGGCGCAGCAGGATGTGGTGGAAACCGAGGCCACCTACCAGGAAGCCCTCAACAGCTTGCAACAGGAAAAGCTTTCCTGGCGCAACTATACGGGTTTAGAAGAGCTGCCTGAAGATTTGGATCTGTTTGCGCGAACGGAAGGAGCGCCAGTGCCGCTTGTTCAGCATCCCCAGCTGCGGGCAGCATTGGCGCTGGCGCAGACAGCACAGGCCAGAGTCAATGACACCCGCATGCAGCGCCACGCTGTACCGGTAGTGTCTGTCTATGCCAAGCGCGACCGGGGCGCCCGCAATGAGGCTTACACAGATTCATTGGGTATCGAACTGACAGTGCCCTTGGGCACCCGCTCCCATATTGCCCCGGCGATTGCTGAAGCGGAAGCCGAGCTGACTGGTGCGGAAACAGAGGCGGCGCTACTGAAACGGCAGCTGGAATTGCGTATCGCCAATGCAGAACAGGAACTGCTCAAAGCAAACCGGCTGCTGGATCTGGCGCAACAGAAAAATGGATTTTCCCATGCCCGCCTGCAGCTGTCCCGGCGCGCTTTCGAGCTGGGTGAGATGGGTCTGTACCAACTGTTGCTGGCTCGGCAACAGGCTGCTGCCGCCGCCAGGGATTTGGAGATCCGGCAGCTGGAAAAACAATATGCTATGACACGAAAAAATCATTTACTTGGAGTGATCCCGCGATGAAAAAAACTCTGCTTGGCCTGGTTCTGCTGTTGGTAACCAATCTCCATGCCGCCCCCCTTGTGAAGATTGAGCCAGCGCAACGGGAGGCGCTGGGTATTCGTACCATTGCCGTGGAATCGGTCTCCCGGGTCTGGGGTAGTGCTTATCCTGCCGAGGTGCGCGTGCCCAATGCCCAACTGATAGTAGTCAGTGCACCCCAGGAAGGGCTGCTTACCCATTTGCATGTGGCGGAAGGTGAATCGGTGCATAAAGGGCAATTGCTGGCAGTTATCCAGAGTCCAAAACTGGTGGAAGAACAGCGCCTCTATCTTGAGGCATTGAGCCGATTGGGGTTGGC
>JALWMK010000113.1 GCA_027083925.1 Sedimenticola sp.
GACGGTACCGTCAAGTTTGAGAAGAAAGGCCCCAGGATGCGTCAGTTCGTGAGCGTGGTGCCCGCCTGATACTCGTTGAGGAAACAGAATCAAGACAAGAAGCCTCGCCACATGGCGGGGCTTTTTTTATGCGCAGGAGCGGCGCATACCTGGCAAGAAGCTATACATTGCTGCCGGGTGTACACTATCCGGAGTGTGATCCCGGAAAATTCATGAATTCCACGCGCCCTCGCTTGCTTCTTGTTTCCACAAGGAATTTTCTTCATTTGCCCGTAATCATGGATACGGGATGCCTTCAGAAAATCCCTTGTGAAAACAATATCCTGCGCGATCATCACGTGAATTCATAAAACTTCCGGGTTATAATTCTTCCATGAAATTCGTAGATGAAGCCATCATCAAGGTGGAAGCAGGCGACGGTGGCAATGGTTGCGTCAGCTTCCGTCGTGAAAAATACATTCCCAAGGGCGGCCCGGATGGTGGTGACGGTGGCGATGGCGGCCATGTGTTCCTGGTGGGTGATGAAGGCCTGAATACCCTGGTGGATTTCCGTCACAAGCGTCTGCATCGTGCCGAGCGCGGGCAAAACGGCATGAGTCGGCAGATGTACGGACGCAAAGGAGCCTCCCTGTATGTTCGGGTTCCTGTGGGCACCCGGATCAGGGATCTGGACACGGGTGAGTCCATCGGGGAAATTCTCGTGGAAGGGCAGGAAATGCTGGTTGCCCGTGGTGGGAAACACGGCTTGGGCAATATTCATTTCAAGAGCAGTACCAACCGTGCTCCCCGGCAGGCCACCAGTGGTACGCCGGGTGAAAAGCGAAATCTCGGTCTGGAACTCATCGTGCTTGCGGATGTAGGGTTGCTGGGGATGCCGAATGCAGGGAAATCCAGCCTGATTGCGAAGCTCTCCCATGCCCGGCCCAAGGTGGCGGACTACCCTTTTACTACCCTGTATCCCAATCTTGGTGTGGTTGATATGGGGCAGGGGCGTAGCTTTGTTATTGCTGATATTCCCGGTGTTATTGCTGGCGCGGCGGAAGGCGCAGGGCTTGGCCTGCAGTTTCTCAAACATTTGTCCCGTACTCGCCTGGTGCTGCATCTGGTGGATATTGCTCCCATGGATGAGTGTGTGAATCCTGCAGAAGAAGTGCGCCAGCTGGCTGCTGAAATCGAGAAATATGGTGGCGACCTGGCTGAACGGGAACGATGGTTGGTGCTGACCAAAAAAGACTTGCTGCTGGATGAGGAATTTGCAGAGAAAAAACAGGCGCTGCTGGCTGATCTCGACTGGAAGGGGGTCGTGTTCTCCGTCTCGTCGGTTACCGGAGAGGCCATGGATGATCTCGCCCAGGCCCTGATGCGGCATATCGAGTCTTTTGCCGATCCCGAACAGGAAGAGGGAGAGCGGGAAGAGGCTCCTTACGACCCGACCCAATCCTGATGATTAGCAGAGATGGCATCGCTGAAACCCGCCGCTGGGTCGTCAAAATCGGCAGCGCCCTGCTTACCGCAGAAGGCCAGGGTCTGGATCGCCAGGCGCTGGGCGGCTGGGTGGATCAAATGGCAGACTGGCTGGAACAGGGCAATGAGCTGGTGCTGGTTTCCTCCGGCGCGGTGGCGGAAGGCATGTGTCGCATGGGTTGGGACAGGCGTCCCGATACCCTTCACCAGTTGCAGGCTGCCGCAGCGATCGGCCAGATGGGGCTGGTGCAGGCATGGGAAAGCTGCTTCCAGCGCCGGGGTTTGCATACTGCCCAGGTGCTGGTGACGCATGATGATCTTTCCAATCGCCGCCGCTATCTGAATGCGCGCAGCACCTTGCAGACCCTGCTGGCGCTGGGCGTGGTGCCGGTGGTGAATGAAAACGATGTGGTCGCCAACGATGAATTGCGGTTTGGCGACAATGACACTCTTGCCGCATTGGTGGCGAATCTCATCGAGGCGGATCTTTTGGTATTGCTGACAGATCAGGATGGTTTGTTTGACGCCGACCCGCGCACATCGATGGAAGCCAGCCTGATTGAACATGTACGGGTTGATGACCCTCGTCTGGACGCTTTTGCAGGCGATACGGGCAGCGGTGTTGGCCGTGGTGGCATGCTGACAAAGTTGCGGGCTGCACGACTGGCGGCCCGTTCGGGGGCGGCAACCATTATCGCTTCCGGTAAGGAAAAAAATGTCTTGCATGGTATTGCCAGGGGAAAGCAACTGGGCACGCTACTGGTGCCCTCCCAGGAACCGGATGCTGCGCGCAAGCGCTGGCTGGCGGCGCAGCTACAGGCGCATGGCAAGCTGATGCTCGATGCCGGTGCGGTAAAAATGCTGCGGGAATCCGGCTCCAGTTTGTTGTCTGTAGGCGTGACTGCAGTGGAAGGCCGTTTCTCCCGGGGGGAGGTGGTGGTTTGTGTTGGCCCGGATGGTCGGGAAGTGGTGCGGGGGCTGATCAACTACTCCGCAGACGAAGCCCGAAAAGTTGCCGGAAAACCCAGTCATGATTTTGAACGGATACTGGGCTACATAGATGAAAAGGAACTGATCCACCGGGACAACCTGGTCGTCCTGTGACCTGGCTGCTGGCGTATGCCGCTCTGGGCGCTGTGGCTGGCGTACTGGCTGGGTTGATGGGCATTGGCGGTGGCCTGGTGATTGTGCCCGGTTTGCTGTTTCTGTTTCATTTGCAGGGTTTTGAATCCTCTTTCCTGTCTCATATCGCCATTGGAAGCTCCCTGGCGATTATTGTCCCCACCGCGCTTTCTTCGCTGTGGGCACACCACAAACGTGGTGCTATCGACTGGTCTGTCGCACTGAGGCTGACCCCAGGGCTGATGTTTGGAGCGCTGTGTGGCGCCTGGTTGGCGTTCCAGTTCAGCACCGGCTCGCTCAAGACCCTGTTCGGACTGTTTCTGCTGATGGTAGCCATGCAGATGTTTTCAGGGCGCAATCCTGACCGTGGAAAGACACAGGGACAGGGCAGTGCTGTCTTTTTTCCCGTAGGGGCAGCGATTGGGACAGTCTCGGGACTGGTGGGCATTGGCGGCGGCACCATGACTGTGCCTTTTCTCGTCTGGCGGGGAAAGACCCTGCCCGGATCCATAGCGACTTCGGCGGCTTGCGGCCTGCCCATCGCCGTTGCCGGAACCTTGGGCTTCATGCTCATGGGAGCGGATGTGGGGGCAG
>JALWMK010000114.1 GCA_027083925.1 Sedimenticola sp.
ATACTGGCGAAGCTCTTTGTCGTTAACACCTGTTCCTGCTCTCCCATGCACGGTAGAATGAGCAACCATTCTCTCCCTGACATGGCAAGGTGTTTTTTCATGGGACTTTTTCGATTTGTATTTCCTGTCACTCTTATGTTCATAGGTGCAGCTTTGCTTGCGCAAGGCTATAAACACTGGAGTGTATCAAGACAACTGGTTAACAGCTCCCTGGTGGCGGAAGGAACGGTTATTCGCAATGCTGCATATATGTCGTCCAAAGCTGGAAAAAGCTCTTCTCTGGCGTATTTCCCTCAAGTAAAATTTACTGCCAAAGACGGCACAGACGTTGAATTTGTCTCCAAGGTAACCAGCCGTGCAGAGCAATACCAGCCAGGGGACAGGGTGAGGGTGCTGTATAAGGAAAACCAGCCAGATGACGCTTTCATCGGCTCATTTCAGGCTCTTTGGGCGATCACCATCATATTCTCGGGAGCAGGCATCATGGTTGTGCTGTTTGCCTCCTGGTTCTACCGGAAGGCGCTAAGAGGCTGGGAAAAAGAAGATACGGAAAAACAAGGGGGCGAAGGCTGAGTGGCTTGCGCCGGGGGAATGCTAATGTTTTGGCAAGGAAAGCCTATTTCAGGATCTGGGCGACTTCTTCCAGTTCGGCAAGCAGCTGACGGATAATCTGATGGCTCTGGTTTTTGTCGTCCTGGGCATCTTCCCCGTCAAGCTTCTGCCGTGCGCCACCAATGGTAAAACCCTGCTCATACAACAAACTGCGGATCTGGCGGATCATGATTACATCATGCCTTTGGTAATAGCGGCGGTTCCCGCGGCGCTTTACCGGCTTGAGTTGCGGAAATTCCTGTTCCCAGTAGCGCAGCACATGGGGTTTGACCTGGCAGAGGTCGCTCACCTCGCCAATGGTGAAATAGCGCTTTCCCGGAATGGGTGGTAATTCGATTGCGCTGCTATTCGGATCCAGCATAGGTCTCCACTCTAGCTTTCAGCTTTTGCCCGGGGCGGAATGTCACAACCCTTCGTGCGCTCACGAGTATTTCTTCACCAGTTTTCGGGTTCCTGCCAGGTCTGGAGTTTTTCTCACGCAAATCGAAATTGCCGAAGCCGGAGAGTTTTACCTGCTGACCGTTTTCCAACGCCCCGCGGATTTCCTCGAAAAAAAGCTCCACCAAACCCTTCGCTTCACGCTTGTTCAGCCCCAGTTCGTCAAACAGGGCTTCAGCCATTTTTGCCTTTGTCAGTGACATTCTGTTCAATCCCGCAATTTTGCCGACAGTTCAGTTTGAAGTGCCTGTAGCACGGTTTCCACTGCCTGTTCTGTTTCTTTGTCAGTCAACGTGTGAGAATAATCCTGTAATATCAAGCTTAAAGCAAGACTTTTTAGACCTGAGTCTATATTGTCTCCAGTATAAACGTCAAAAACCTGAATGTCTCGCACAATTTTTGGCGCTGCTTTTTCTGCACAGGCTTGCACCCTGGCCCAGGGAAGATCCGCATCCACCAGCAGCGCCAGATCCCTGCGGATGGCCGGATATTTGGAAACCGCTGCAAATGTCGGGATGCGCCCTTGCGCCAGGCCATCCAGCCTGATTTGGAACAAAAACACATTGCCGGGGATATCGAGTTTTGCCTGCAACCCCGGGTGCAGCATGCCCAAACGCCCGATTTCCCGCCCGTTTCGCAAGATGGCAGCCCCTTGCCCGGGATGCAGGGTCGCATCCCCGACAGGCTGCATGGTAAAGGCGCCCGGATCATCCACCTGCTCCAACAACACCTCCACATCACCCTTGAGGTCAAAAAAATCCACTTTTCCCGGCGCATTGTTCCATTTCTGCGGCAATCGTTCGCCGCAAATCAGGCCTCCCAGCATTTCCGGCTGTTCCATGCCGCCCTCGCCTTCCAGGAAAATCTGCCCGGATTCGAACAATCTTACCCTGTCCTGTTGGCGCGCAAGATTATATTGCAAGGTGGAAAGCAGCCCTGGCCACAGGCTGGCGCGCATCACCGACATGTCTGCCGAGATGGGATTCGCCAGGCAGATCGGCTTCGCCTCCGGTGTCAGCAGCCCGGCAAGCTCGGGAGCAATGAAGCTGTAGGTGATCACTTCCTGGTAGTCACGATCCACCAGCAGCTCCCTGGCGCGATGCAGATGAAAATCAGCCTCCGGCACAGCCTGGAGGCTCAGTGGCGCTGAGGACAGGTTTTCGGGAATATTGGCGTAACCATAGATGCGGCCAGTCTCCTCGAGCAAATCCGCCTCTATGTTGATGTCGAAACGGCAGCTGGGGGCGGTAACCCTCCAGCCATCATCGGCCGCCACAACCTGCATGCCCAGCCGTGCGAGGATGTCCTCGATCATGGCGTCTTCGATTTCCACACCCAAAATCCTGGGGATCTGATGACGGCGCAGATGGATCTCCGGGTTCTGCGGCAGGTGATCTTCTGCCACCACATCCACTACCGGCCCGGCCTCACCCCCTGCAATATGCAGCAGCAGGTCGGTAGCGCGTTCCAGCGCCTTGCGCTGCAGCTGCGGATCAACGCCGCGCTCGAACCGATGGGAGGAATCTGTATGCAAACCATAGGCGCGGGCCTTGCCTGCAACGGCAATGGGCTGAAAGAACGCAGATTCCAGCAACACCGCTGTGGTGGTATCTGTAACCGCAGACCTTTCTCCCCCCATGATGCCCGCCAGCGCCAATGGCGCTTGCTCGTCGGCGATGAGCAGGGTTTCCGCGAGGATTTCCACTTCGCTGCCATCGAGGAGGGCCAGTTTTTCATCCGGCCGGGAAAGACGCACATGGATGCTACCGGCAATTTTTCCCAGATCGAAGCCATGCATGGGCTGGCCAAGTTCAATCATCACATAGTTGGTGATGTCCACCACCGGGCTGATGGCGCGTATGCCGCTGCGACGAAGCTTTTCCTGCATCCACAAGGGCGTTTGCGCACTGGAATCAATGCCTTTGACGATACGGCAACTGTAACGTGGACAGCTTTCCGGCGCATCCAGCGTCACACTGACCTTTCCATCGGCGCTGGCAGGAATTTCCCTGATTTCCCAGTCCGTGACCGGCTGGCGGTAGATCACTCCCACATCCCGGGCGATTCCGGCAATGCTCAGGCAATCGCCCCGGTCCGGCGTCAGATCCACATCGATGATGTGGTCATCCAGGGACAGGTAGCTGCGGAAATCCTCGCCCAGGGGAGCATCCGCCGGCAGGGGCATGATGCCGTCGGAGGATTCCGCCAGCCCCAGTTCCGCTGCAGAGCAGATCATGCCCATGGACTGCTGGCCACGCAGTTTGGCCTTGTTGATCTTGAAATTACCGGGCAGCACCGCACCCGGGCGGGCCACAGGCACTTTCATGCCGACTGCGACGTTCTTTGCGCCGCAGACGATCTGCACGGGTTCATCCTCTCCAGTATTGACGCTGCATACGGCAAGCTTGTCCGCATCGGGATGACGCTCACAGCCGAGAACCTCCCCCACGACGACACCGCTGAACTGTGCGGCAGCGGGAGAGACCGCGTCGACCTCCAGTCCCGCCATACTGAGGGCATCCGTCAGCTCACCGACAGATACTCGCGGGTTTACCCATTCCCGTAACCAGGCTTCACTAAATTGCATGTTATTGGTCCCTAGGCGAACTGGCGCAGGAAGCGCAAATCATTTTCAAAGAACAGGCGCAGGTCGTTGACACCATAGCGCAGCATGGTCAGCCGCTCCACGCCCATACCAAAGGCGTAGCCGCTGTGTTTTTCCGTATCGATGCCCACATGGCGAAACACCTCGGGATGAATCATGCCGCAGCCCAGCACCTCCAGCCAGCCCGTATGACTGCACACCCGGCAGCCCTCGCCGCTGCACATGACGCATTCCATGTCCACCTCGGCCGAAGGCTCGGTAAAGGGGAAATAGGACGGGCGGAAGCGCACCTTCAAGTCTTTCTCGAAAAAGGTCTTGAGGAAGCTGTGGAGTATGCCTTTCAGGTTCGCAAAGGTGGCGTGTTCATCCACCATGAAACCTTCCACCTGGTGGAACATGGGGGTGTGAGTCACATCAGAATCACAACGATAGACGCGGCCCGGCGCAATCACCTTGATAGGCGGCAGGGCATCTTTCATCACCCGCACCTGCACTGGCGATGTGTGGGTGCGCAACAGGCGGTGGGCGTCGAAATAGAAGGTGTCGTGCATGGCCCGCGCCGGATGGTGCGCCGACATATTCAGTGCCTCGAAGTTGTGGTAGTCATCTTCAATTTCCGGACCCTCGGCAACCATGAACCCGGCGCTGGCAAAGATCTCCTGGATACGCGCCATGGTGCGCGTCACCGGGTGCAGCCCACCCTTGCCGGCACCTCGCCCGGGAAGCGTTACATCCACCCGTTCTTCAGCCAGGCGCTTTTCCAATGCAGCCTGTTCCAGGGCGGCCTTGCGCACCTCAATGGCTTGCTGCAGCGACTGCTTGGCCTGGTTGATGGCCTGCCCGGCCCTGGGGCGTTCTTCCTTGGAGAGCTTGCCCAGCTGCTTGAGCTGCTCGGTAAACAGCCCGCTCTTGCCCAGGTAGGTCACCCGCGCATCATCCAGCGCCCGCAGATCGGAAGCTTCCTGTACCGTCGCCAGCGCCTGTTCAGTCAGTTGTTGAAGATCCATGAAACCCATACCTTCGGGCCAAAGGCAGCCCGGAAAAAGAAAAAAAGGGAAAGACCTTCAGGCCTTTCCCCCCGTTCGCCATGCCGACGGTGCTGCAACGCAGCCTTGCCGGGCATTCCTGTCAATCCGCCGCACCGAAACAAACCGGGCGGCAAGCTGATCAACTCGCGAGAGCGGCCTTGGCCTTTTCTGCGAGCTGGCTAAACGCCGGCATGTCATGCACTGCAATATCCGCCAGCATTTTCCGGTCGACTTCGATCCCGGCCTTGCTCAGGCCATTGATGAAACGACTATAGGACAAGTCATTCATGCGCGCCGCTGCGTTGATGCGCTGAATCCATAGGGAGCGGAACTGGCGTTTCTTCTGACGGCGGTCACGGTAGGCGTACTGCCCGGCCTTGATGACCGCCTGCTTGGCAACCCGGTAGACCTTGCTCCGGGCACCGTAATAACCTTTGGCCTGCTTGAGAACCTTCTTGTGGCGCTTGTGCGCCGTTACACCACGTTTTACTCGAGGCATCTTGTATCTCCTGTAACGAAATCAGTATCAGGCGTATGGAATCATACGACGGGCGGCTGCCACATCAGACTTGTGCAGCATTGCGGGTGAACGCAGATGACGCTTACGCTTGGTGCTCTTCTTGGTCAAAATATGACGGCGGTGAGACTGGTTTCGCTTGAAGCCGCCGGCGGTTTTCTTGAACCGCTTGGCTGCACCTCGATTGGTTTTTATCTTTGGCATTTTCTCTCTCCTGTTTAGTCAAGGATGAAATACGAGTGGCCAAGGCAATGCCTATCGGCCCGGCCACTGTTGAACTGCCCTGTTTCCAGGGCAAAAAAACTATTTCTTGCGCGGCCCCAGCACCATTACCATCTGCCGGCCTTCCATTGCCGGGCGCTGTTCCACTTGGGCGATATCCTCCAAATCCTTCTCCACGCGGGTCAACACTTCCGCACCCAGTTCCCGGTGGGCATGCTCCCTGCCCCGGAAACGCATGGTAACTTTCGCCTTGTCGCCGTTTTCCAGAAAGCGCCGCAAGTTTCTCAGCTTGATGGCATAGTCCCCGGAATCTGTACGGGGGCGGAACTTGATTTCCTTTACCTGGACCTGTTTTTGCTTTTTCTTGGCCGCCTGCTTCTGCTTCTTGGCTTCGAAAACAAACTTGCCGTAATCCATGATGCGGCAAACCGGTGGTTCGGCATTGGGCACGATTTCTACCAGATCGAGGCTTGCCTTGGCAGCAGCTGCCATGGCATCTTCTATGGAAACGATTCCCACCTGTTCACCATCCTCCCCAATCAATCTGACATTGGGTACGGTGATGTCATCATTCAGGCGGTTTCTTTTGTCTTGTTTGGCTATAGTCAGTTCCTCTAAAAATTACTCGATTCCGTATGCAGGCGGTTTCAGCCTTTATACACGTTGTTTCAAATCATCCTGCAGGCGCGAAACAAATTCTTCCACGGGCATCGCCCCCAAGTCTTCACCATCGCGCTTGCGCACTGCGACTGCACCGTTTTCCATTTCCCGGTCACCTATGACCAGCAGATAGGGAACCCGTTGCAATGTGTGCTCGCGGATTTTAAAGCCGATCTTCTCGTTTCTCAAGTCCATTTGTACACGAATGCCCTGTTTTTTCAGCTTTTCTGCCACTTTGGTAGCATATTCAGCTTGTTTATCGGTGATATTCATCAAAACCACCTGCACCGGAGACAACCAGACCGGCAAGGCGCCTGCATAGTGCTCGATAAGGATACCGATAAACCGCTCCAGAGACCCAAGAATCGCCCGGTGCAGCATCACCGGAACCTGCTTGCTGTTATCTTCTGCAACGAAGTGCGCGTCGAGGCGCTCCGGCATCGAAAAATCCAGCTGAATGGTGCCCAATTGCCATACCCGGCCCAGACAGTCTTTCAGGGAAAACTCGATCTTGGGACCATAGAAAGCGCCCTCGCCGGGCTGCAATTCCCATTCCAGCTCCTTGTGGTTGAGTGCATCTTCCAGGGACTTTTCCGCCTTGTCCCACAACGCATCGGCACCCACCCGCTGCTCCGGGCGTGTGGAGAGCTTGATCAGCACATCGTCAAACCCGAAATCCCGGTACACTTCAAACAGCAAATCGATAAAATCTGATACTTCTGAAAGGATCTGGTCTTCAGTGCAAAAAATATGGGCATCGTCCTGGACGAAATTCCGCACCCGCATCAAGCCATGTAGGGTGCCGGAAGGTTCGTTGCGATGGCAGGAGCCGAATTCTGCCATTCGCAGAGGCAGATCCCGGTAACTCTTGAGACCATGATTGTAGATCTGCACATGAGCAGGACAGTTCATGGGCTTGATGGCGTAGTCCCGGTGCTCGGAATGAGTGGTAAAAATCATGTCGCCAAATTTTTCCCAGTGGCCGGATTTTTCCCACAGACTCCTGTCAATGATTTCCGGTGTATGCACCTCCTGATAGCCGTGCTGGCGCAGCTTGTTACGCACATAGTCTTCAACCGCCAGGTAGATCTGCCAGCCCTTGTCATGCCAGAACACCATGCCTGGCGCTTCCTCCTGGGTATGGAACAGGTCCTGTATCTTGCCGATCTTGCGGTGATCGCGCTTCTCCGCCTCTTCCAGGCGATGCAAATAGGCTTTCAGTTCTTTCTTGTTGCGCCAGGCAGTGCCGTAGATACGCTGCAGCATTTCATTGCCGGAATCGCCACGCCAATAGGCTCCGGCCAATTTCATCAGTTTGAACGCCTTGAGCTTTCCCGTACCAGGCACATGAGGGCCACGGCACAGGTCGGTAAACGCTCCCTGGGTGTAGAGTGACAGGTCCTCGTCAGCGGGGATGGATTCGATAATTTCAGCCTTGTATTCCTCGCCCTGGTTCCGGAAAAATCGCACTGCCTCGTTGCGGGACATGAGGTGGCGGGTAATGGCGTAATCCGCCTTGGCCAGCTCATTCATCTTATTTTCAATCGCCTCCAGATCCTCCGGCGTAAACGGACGGCTGTAGGAAAAATCATAGTAGAAGCCATTATCAATAACGGGGCCGATGGTCACCTGGGCTTCAGGGAACAGCTCCTTGACTGCCATGGCCAGCAGATGTGCGGTGGAATGCCGGATAACGTCCAGACCCTCTTCGTCGCGATCGGTAACGATGGCCAGCTCTGCATCTGCATCGATTACCGTAGAGGCGTCAACCAGTTCACCATTGACCTTGCCCGCCAGGGTCGCCCTGGCCAGACCAGGGCCAATATCGGCAGCAACATCCATCACGGAAACCGGGTGATCGAAAACGCGCGTAGAACCATCGGGAAGTGAAATTACAGGCATGACATGTCCTCAGTGGTGACCCCTACCAAAGGCCACATGATTTGAAGGCGGGTATTGTAAGCGACCTCAATTGAAAGATAAACCGCTCAAGTTCCAGGCAGGCGCCACTTGCCCTGGACAGAAAAAAGCCGGCATCCTTTTCGGGACACCGGCTTCTTGTCAGCGCCCTCCCAGGCGCCGCAAGAGCACCACTTATTTTGTGGTGATCTCGATACGACGGTTTTGCGCGCGACCTTCGCGGGTGCTGTTGTCGGCAATGGGCTGGGACTCGCCACGTCCTTCCGTGGTAATGGAATCAATACCCAGGGACTCGAGGTAAGCAGCAGCAGACTGCGCACGGCGCAGGGACAGCTTCTGGTTGTATGCTTCAGGGCCGGTGCTGTCTGTATGGCCAATAATGGTCACAGATTCACGGCCCGGGCTGGCTTTGACCTTGTCGGCAAAATCTTCCAGCGCGGCTTTCATTTCCGGCTTGAGCACGGCACTGTCAAAATCAAACTCTTCAACCAGCAGGTTGATAGTCAGGTTTTCAACAATTTCGCAGCCATCGGCATCCACAGTGGCGCCAGAGCGGGTGTTGGGGCATTTGTCGCGGCTGTTGGGAACGCCATCACGATCATCATCACCATCAACAGGCACAGGTGTTGGCTCTGGCTCTTCCTGGGCAACAACATCGCCGCATTTTTCCAGCAGCTGCTTTACGCCGCCTTTGGACTTCCAGCACTCGCCATACGCGTTGGTTACCACGGATTTTTCTGCATCCAGCGCATAACCGGGCATGCCGCCATGACCGTCAGCGAAGGCCGCGGCCGAACCCATCATCAAGCCCACAGCTGCTGCAACAGTGGCGAATTTCTTGCTTGTTTTATTCAACATCTTGTCTTTCTCCTGATATGTAGACATCTACTTTTACTTACGGGGCTCAAACTAGCCCGCCCTCAACAACTAATTCCTTATAAAACACCTGTTACCTCCCTGAGGGAAGGCGTGAAACGGAACATATTGGCTCAGTATAACGGAGACGGAACAAATTGTACAAATCCAACAGTGCAAAAACACCACATTTAACCAAATTTGGTAAAAATACAACACATTAAAAGGCTCTTAGGCAGATAACAAGCCCGATTGTTGCTCTTTCCTTCTCATGCTGCTATATATTCAACCTGGATTCGAAAACTGGAGCCATCAGTTTTATATCATAGTTTGAAAACACCTGATTCACACAGGAACCAGCGCAATTCGGGAACTCGCGTCCTTGTGGTGAATCTAATGTTCTACCTGCATTCTGCCGGTTTTTTTGGCAGACTGACAATAATGAATAGTTAACTACAATTTTGGAGAAAGAGAATCTCATGAACACATTAGACCGCGCTGTCGGCCGATCGACGGAAACAACCTTTGCCACCAACAAGGTCATAAAAAACACCTACCTGCTATTATCCGCCACCCTGGTCTTCAGCGGTATGATGGCGTTGTTGTCCCTGTACCTGGCGGTGCCCGTTTGGACTTACACTGTCTCGGTAATTGTCGCCATGCTCATGGGCATATTCGTACTGCCCCGCACCGCTGACAGTAGCGCCGGACTCGGGGTTATTTTCGCCATCACCGGTCTTATGGGATTTGGGCTGGGCGCGGTGATCAGCATGTACCTGAACATGCCCAACGGCCCGCAGACCGTCGGCCTCGCTCTTGGCGGAACCGGCGTGATCTTTCTGGGGCTTTCCGGTTACGCCCTGAGCAGCCGGCGTGACTTCAGCTTCATGGGCGGCTTCATCTTTGCCGGCATGCTGGTGATGATGGTGGCGGTGCTAGCCAATATATTCCTGCAGATACCCGCCTTGCAACTCGCCATTGCTTCCGGCTTTATTTTGCTGATGAGCGGATTCATCCTGTTCCAGACCAGTCAAATGGTGCATGGCGGTGAGACCAATTACATCCACGCCACTTATGGCCTGTATTTGTCGATTTTCAATATTTTCATCAGCCTGCTGCAGATTCTTGGGATCTTTGGCGGCGACGATTGACGGCTGCACACTAAACACAAAAAGCCCCGGTTGACTGCCGGGGCTTTTTTATGGAGAGTATTGAACAATGAACATTTGGTTGCAAATCGCCAGCGCCGCCTTTGTGGGGCTGCTGCTGTTCTTTCTTTACCCGGCCGCCAAGCACTGGATGCAGAACGGACCAAAGGCGAAAAAAGGAGACTGGCAGGCTGCGGCCATACCACTGCTGCTGGTGGTGGGCTTTGTAATACTGCTGATCGCCATGGTCAGATAGCCGTAATCCGCTCCGTTCCACCCATATAGGACTGCAGCGCCTCGGGCACCCGGATGCTTCCATCTGCCTGCTGGCAGTTTTCCAGCACCGCGACCAAAGTACGCCCCACGGCCAGGCCGGAACCATTGACCGTGTGCAGCAATTCCGGCTTTCCAGTTCCCGGATTCCGCCAGCGCGCCTGCATACGCCGTGCCTGAAAAGCCAGGAAATTGGAGCAGGAAGAGATTTCCCGGTATTTGCCCTGCCCCGGCAGCCACACTTCCAGGTCATAGGTTTTGCTGGCGCTGAATCCCAGATCTCCCGTGCAGAGCGTGACTACCCGATACGCCAAGCCCAGTTTCTGCAGAATGGCTTCCGCATGAGCAGTCAGTTCTTCCAGTGCCTGGAAGGAGTCTTCCGGGCGCACAGCCTGCACCAGCTCCACCTTGTCGAACTGGTGTTGGCGGATCATACCCCGGGTGTCCTTGCCATAGGCTCCCGCTTCGGAGCGGAAACAAGGCGTGTGGGCCACAACCTTGAACGGCAGGACATCCACATCGAGGATCTCATCCCGCAGCAGGTTGGTCAGGGGCACTTCCGCGGTGGGGATCAGATAGTAGGCATGCTCACCTTCCAGCTTGAAGGCGTCTTCGGCAAATTTGGGCAGTTGTCCGGTGCCGAGCATGCTGTCGGCATTCACCAGGTAGGGCACATAGGTTTCCCGGTAGCCGTGTTCGGCGGTATGCTGATCCAGCATGAACTGGGTCAAAGCGCGATGCAGCCTTGCCATCTGTCCGTGCATTACCGTGAATCTGGAACCGGTTAGCTTTGCGGCTGAGGCGAAATCCAGGCCACCCAGGGCCTCCCCCAGATCCACATGGTCTTTCGGCTCGAAATCGAATTGCGGAATCTCTCCCCAAGTTCGTTCTTCACGGTTGTCCTCTTCATTCTCGCCATCAGGTACGGAAGCATCCGGCAGATTGGGAAGCCGCAGAAGGACATCCCGCAGCTCTTCCTGCAGCTGTTTCAGCTCGTTTTCCGCTTCCTTGAGCGCATCACTCAAGCTGGAAATCTCTTCAAGCAAGGGCTGAATATCCTCGCCTGCCGCCTTGGCCTTGCCAATGGATCTGGAGCGGGTATTGCGCTCGTTTTGCAGTTCCTGGGTGCGCATTTGCAGCACTTTGCGCCGCGCCTCAAGGCTCTCGATGCCCGCTGTATCCAGTTCTACGCCCCGGCGTCCCAGGGCGGTGGCTACATCTTGCAGGCTGGTGCGTAACAGTTTTGGATCCAGCATGTCATTCGCTCAGATTGGTGCGGGCAGGCCAGTAAACCAGATGCCCGGGCTCTAGTTGGGTTTTCATATGCTCGATGACAGGTTCCATCTTCTCCGGACGGTCGAAAAACTCGATCACTACCGGCATATCCAGGGACAGGTCAAGCAAGGAAGCGGTGTGCATCTTACCGGAACGGCCAAAGCCTGCAACTCCACGAAACGCCGTCACCCCCGCCACATGCTCTTCGTTGTGTAAATAATCAAGCATTTTCTTGAGTTTGTGCTCTCCTTCGGTGCAGTAGATGCGCACCATGATTACTTCATCTGTCATGTTCTTTCATCCGAAAGCTAAATCTATGATTCAGTATACCCGTAACTATCGGCCTGAACACCAAAGCAAACAATGTCTTAGGCGAAATATAGGCAGAAACCCTAGCTAGTACAATCCCCAGTATTGGGAAAACAGGTATGGCATTATCATTGGTTATAGGGCACCTCTATTCATTCATGATTGGCATCTACGCACATGAGGGCAGCGATAACTTCGTTGAAAATCTTGCAAATAGCCTGCTATTTGCTACGATCTTCGCCTTGTTCTCACTGTCCTCATGCACGAATCTGCTCAAACGGAATCAATAGAGGTGCCCTACAATCCCAGCTTCATACCAATCTTGCATTTTTCCGATGGCGCAGCTACAGAATTGCTGCTCAATGTTGTATTGTTTCACGAGATGGCACATTGAGAACCGAACGGTATCAGGGAACAGACCAGTCTGACCGAGGAATACGTACCAGTGAGAGGGTTGCTGTAGGATTACTCATCGATCACGATTATAAGATTAGCACCCCAGAACAAACCGATGCGGCGAACCACCCCGACAACCTTACAGAAAATGCCTTGAGAGAAGAGATGAACCTGCCCAGCCGGGATCATTACGCTATATCCAGAGCTACTCGCTATTAGCAAATGATGAAATGAACTACGGTCTGTACATTTTTCCAGGCATATGCAAATGAAAAAGGAAGCACTATGTCTGTTGGCTTTAGTCTCAACCGCATCAGCCGCAGGAGAACAGTTGCTGCATTCAAAGGCATACAGTATTTCAGGCCTAGCCTACAGTTTGGCTATCAAACAATGGGATACGGATAAGCTGGTGTTTGAATATGAAGTGACAAATACAAGCAAAGATGCATGGGCACTCTTCGACCAGGGGCACCATGGAAAGAGGTTCAATAAGATCGCCTATTGCGAAGCATTGAATGATCGTGACGTGGAATACAGCCTGAAGGCTTTCCAGGAGCCAAAAGACCGTTCTTGCCCTCTCAGAGTAATACCTATCCTTCCTAAAGTATCTCTTCTGCGCGCAGGAGAAACAGCACGCGGCCAAGTGATGGCTATGCTACCACCGCAACTGC
>JALWMK010000115.1 GCA_027083925.1 Sedimenticola sp.
ATCCAGCATCGCGCCGTGGTCATCGGCAACGCAGCCCATACCCTGCATCCGGTCGCTGGCCAGGGCTTTAATCTGGGTATCCGGGATGTGGCGGCGCTGGCGGAAGTGGTGCTGCAAGGCATCCAATCCGGTGAAGATCCCGGATCGACAACCGTACTCCAGCGCTACCAGAGCTGGCGCAGAAAAGACCAGCAGCAGGTAGTACAACTGACCGATGCATTGGTGCGTGGCTTCAGCAACGACATGCCACCCCTGAAGCTGGCGCGCAATCTCGGCATTCTGGCGCTGGAGGGATTGCCGCCCGCCCGCCACCTTATTGCGCGAACAGCCATGGGGTTAACGGGCCGTTTGCCCCGGCTGTCGAGAGGGCTGTCCCTATGACAAACGCTGATACCGATATCATCATCGCTGGCGGCGGCATGGTGGGCGCCGCCCTGGCCTGCGCCCTGGCGGAGCAGAGATTCACCATCACCCTGCTGGAACGCCGTACGCCAGACCTGGAGTGGCCCCAGGACGGATATGATATCCGCGTCTCCGCCATCAGCCGCGCCTCCCGGAACATCTTTCACAACCTGCAGGCCTGGCCGCACATGACAAGGCGGCGGGTAACGCCTTACGAACACATGCAGGTATGGGAATCCAGCGGCGGAACTGTCCTTCCCTGGGCACCGCAAATTCAATTCCATGCGGCTGATATCGGCGAGCCGGATCTTGGACACATCATTGAAAACCGTGTGATCCAGAGCGCGCTGTGGGAGCAAATGCAGACCTTGAAAAACATTGAGATCCGCTGCCCGGCTTCCATCAGCAGCCTGAACCTGGACGAGGAAGCACCCAGCGTCATTCTCAATGACGGCACCCGCATGAGCGCCGCCCTCATCGTCGCCGCAGATGGCGCACGTTCCTCCCTGCGGGAGCTGGCTGGCATCTCCACCGGGGGCTGGGGTTATGACCAAACCGCCATGGTCTGCACAGTGCAGGCGGAAGCTGGCAACCAGTCCACCTGTTGGCAGCGCTTCATGCCTTCCGGCCCCCTGGCACTCCTACCCATGGAGCAGGATCTGTTCTCCATCGTCTGGTCAACCGCGCCGAAACAGGCGGAAGAACTCCTGCAAATGCCGTCAGAAGCTTTCAACAGCGCTCTTACCCAGGCCAGTGAAGCGCGCCTGGGGCAGCTACGCCTTCTCGGTGAGCGGGGCGCATTTCCCCTGCACCTGCAACATGCCAAACAATACATCAAGCCCGGCCTGGCGCTAGTGGGCGACGCTGCTCATGTCATCCACCCCCTGGCAGGACAGGGCGTTAATCTGGGTCTTATGGACATGGCGGAACTGGCCGATATACTGGTTCTGGCCCGCAACAAGGGCCACCCCCTGGGCGCCCTGCATACCCTGCGTCGCTATGAACGGGCGCGCAAGGGCGAGAATATCGCCATGCAAGGCGCCATGGATCTTTTCAAACGGCTGTTCAGCAATGACATGGGACCATTGCGCCTGGCCCGCGACCTGGGCATGGGTCTGGCGGAACACGCCCCGCTACTGAAAAACCTGCTGATCCGCAATGCCATGGGCATCCTTGGCGAAGCACCTTCGCTGGCGAGAGTAAAACAACAGGCGGTCAAGAGCTGATCATTCACAACCGGTTGGCGCTGAATCCGGGACAAGTTCCTGCGCCCTGACCTTGCGGCTCATCAAAGCCGGCCTGCCATCTGCTGCTGTTTCCCGTTCATTTTCATCGAAACCACACACTACCCGGTTTCGTCCCGCCTTCTTGGCCCGATAGAGCGCGGCATCCGCTTGCTTGAACAGCGCCTCCAGGCTTTGCCTGCCTACCGCCACGCCAAAGCTGGCGGTAACAGGGATTTCATGGTCACCACAGCTTATTTCTGCATTCTCCAGACAACAACGCAGCGATTCAGCCACTTTCCTGGCCTGTTCCCCATCATCCACCAGCAGCAGTACGCCAAATTCCTCACCCCCCAGGCGGGCACACAAATCATCGCTACGCAAGCAAGCCAGGTGCGTGTCGGCAATCTCCTTCAATACCTCATCACCACAATGGTGCCCCCAGGTATCATTGATGTTCTTGAAGTAATCCACATCGGAAATAATCATCGCCAGCTGCCGTGCATCCTCCTTGCATTCCTCCAGCATTTCCTTGCCCTGCTGGTAAAAGGCCCGGCGATTGTTCAGCCCGGTCAAGGCATCCTCATAAGCGCGCTTCTCTGCTGCATCCCTGGCGTCCTCCAGCTCATACCCCAACCGGAAGCTGCGATGCATGGTAGCGGACAGCACCTGGCCGGCATGGATGGTAGTCACAACAAACAACAGGGCGCCCAGCGCCAGCGCCGTGGAAATAAGTGTGCCCTGAAGCAAAAACCAGAAAGTTGTTGGCAACAGAATGCTGCCTATAGTGGCCAGGGTCATCAATCTGTGGGCGGAATACATGGCGATTGCCCCGCCAGACATACCCACCAGAAAAAAATAGACGACGACCTGATGCAACACCGACCCCTCGGGCAGGATCACCACCGCCCCCACCCCCCAGATCAGCGAGGACACCAGCAACGTAGCAATATACGGCTTTTCCCAGTCAAGCAGCACCTTGGCTCCCGGCTGGATTTGCCAATACCGGAAGAACAGACCCACCCTGGCCACAGAAGACATGAAAAGAAGGAAGAACCAGCCCAGCAATACCGTTTTTTCCTGAACATGCCACAGAACCACACAGATCAGGGCGGCAGTGAACAGACTGGCAAATATGGCAGGAAATGACTGCTGATAGAGCAGGCGCAGTTTTTCTATCTGCGCCAGGCGATCCAGCCGCAAGTCTTTGTTGTTTTCAGCAGAAATTATGAGCCTCCCTGGAGCTATTGATTAACCCAGCGACCGAACAGGTTGGGTTCATAGTTGGTCAAGCATTCAGCCTTGGCGTGATCCCGGAACCGAATCGGCAGACCGTTGTTGACGCTGGCTTTGGTGGAACATACTCCCTGTGAGCAATCATAACACCACCCGGGTTCTGTTCAGGCAAACTTGGCAATCTCAAGATGAATCTGTACCATTGCCCTTCAAACCCCAGCTTTCGTGGGAGAGACCAGTCCATGACTGGCGCCGAAGGCGCAATTCCGCCCGGAATCGCTCAG
>JALWMK010000116.1 GCA_027083925.1 Sedimenticola sp.
GAAAACACCGTTTTCCGACAGTTTGTACGCCGTACAAGGATGTGCGGCTATTTTCATTGGCCATAAGCCATTGAAAATGGAGGAAAGACAAAATCACGCTTTGTCTTTCCGGGTTGAAAAAAATCATGGATGGTTTTTTTCAGCATCCTGTTGACTAAGACAAGCCCATCCTGGCTAAATTCCGTCCGGCAAACGAATAAACCAGCCAGCTGCCGCTATGCCATCGACTGATAATACAGGTTTTGCGGGTGCCGGGCTTCAGCGAAGAAATACCAGCGCTCTGCCATTAAACCAAGATATTGCACTGCAAAGGCAGCCACAGGCAGGTAGGGCGACGCCAACCAGTAAGATGCAGCCAGCAACAACACTGGAAATACAAAGACCATGCACAGAAAAAACCAGTACACCAGGCGCAAGGTGCTATCCGATGCGCCGTGAAAGAACTCCCTGGTATTGAACGAGCCGCCCATAAAGCCCTGAGCCTTCTGCACTACTCCCTTATGACGGATACCAATCGCCGTCTGCAGGGTGCTTTTGTGAACCAGATGCGTATTCCGCTGTAACGACATGCCACGACTCACCGCCGCCATAAGGGTGAACACCACCGCCCAGGCCCCATAGAATCCCACCAGATCCACACCTTTCCATGCAGAAAAGGCTGCCGCCAGCATAAATCCGGAAGCCAGACCAAACAGGGTAAAGTTGATCACGGTAAGGGGGCTATGCCATTCCTCAATAAACTTGATACTTGCATATATCATTGCGGTACAGATATACAGGGCGAATGCCGCTACAGCCCCCAATATACCCAGCAGCAGGCTGGCATCCACCTCAATTACGTCCCGCAGCACAAACAAGGGCTTGGTCAGACCGAGATAGTGTACTGTGGCATAGGCTGCAACCAGGAGCATGAACAGCGGCAGAACGATCACCTCCCTGGAGAGCCAGGAAGTGCGCCAACAGGCGGCAGAACGCCAGGCGCGTTCGGGATGCCCCAGATGAAAAAACGAAGCCAGCAACCCAGCCACCAGCAATAGCAGACTCAAAGACGAACCAGTGGCATAAAAAGACAGGCTGTCCTGGGGCTGCAGCAGGTTTGCCAGGGAATACATCTGGCCGGTCACCAGGGCCAGGAACAGTCCCTGACCCGCGCCGATCAGTGTGGTAAGAAAGATTACCGAAAATGCTGGATGCATGAATATCTCCGAATCAGAAGGACACGTCGTCCAGAGTCTCACCTTCCGCTGCTGGCAACGGGGCTTCCTTGCGCAAGGGATTGTCTGCTCTTTCCAGCTCATCCTCAAAAATCTGAATACGGGTCTTGCGCCGGGGTAGATAGTGATTGGCGGGTTTGGTGCCCCACTCCGGCATCAGCTGGTAGCCGCCCTGCTCGCGGATGGCTATGGATACTTCCGAATCCGGATCATGCACATCGCCAAACAGGCGCGCACTGGTGGGACAGGCCAATACACAGGCCGGTTTGCGCTCGACCTCGGGCAAGGCGTCATTGGCGATACGGTCGATGCACAAAGTGCATTTCTTCATCACCTTCTGGTACTCATCCAGCTCACGCATGCCGTAGGGGCAGGCCCAGGAGCAGTATTTGCAACCGATGCACTTATCATAGTCCACCAGCACCACGCCATTGTCCTTGCGCTTGTAGGAAGCCCCGGTAGGACACACAGGCACACAGGGAGGCTCTTCACAGTGCAGGCAGCTCTTGGGGAAATGCACGGTTTCGGTTTTCGGAAATTCTCCTATCTCGAAGGTCTGCACCCGGTTGAAGAAGGTTCCCGTGGGATCCTTGTCATAGGGGCGGTGATCTGTGAGGGGGCCGGCCCACCCGGAGGTATTCCATTCCTTGCAGGAAGTAACACAGGCATGACAGCCCACACACACATTCAAATCGATTACCAGAGCCAGCTGCGTCATTCGGAAATACCTGCTTTCTTGCGGAACACACCGGCAATAAAAGCCTGCCAACGTCCCTTGCGGAGCTGCTGTCCCGGCAGCCCACGCTGGGATGCAAACTGGGGAGAGGTTATCTCCGGCTCATCCGCCCCCGCCTTGTACACCTTCACCCGCACATCGAACCAGGCTGCCTGGCCGGTGACGGGATCGGAGTTGGACATATGCTCTCCTGCTTCACAGGCAGGCAGCTCTTCGGAAATAAGATGATTCAGCAGAAAACCCTTTTGCGATTCATTGGCCCTGGGGGTCAAGCCCCAGGCGCCTGCGGCCTTGCCAATGGCGTTCCAGGTCCATACCGTACCCGGTTCCACGGCATTGGAGAAGCGCGCCATGCAGCGCACCTTGCCATGGGGTGATTCCACCCAGATCCAGTCGCCGTCATGAAACCCGTTGGCCTTACCCAGGCGTGGATTCACGAACAAATAATTGTGAGTGTGAATCTGCCGCAGCCAGGCATTCTGGCTGTCCCAGGAATGATACATGGCCATGGGCCGCTGGGTGAGTGCATTCAGTGGATAGGCATGGGTGTCGACAAGCCGTGATTCCAGCGTATCGTGGTAGAAAGGCAGGGGATCAAAATACATCTCCACCCGTTTGCGCAAACGCTCTGGCGGCTGCTTGCCGGGACGCTTGCCCTGGGCCGCCAAACGGAACTTCTGCAGCACCTCGGAATACAGATGCACGGTGATGGGCTCGGCATAACGGGTCATGGCATGGGCACGCGCCCACTCCAGATACCCTTTATTCCAGTTGCGCATATACTGATAGGAACGCGGCAGTTTGTAGTGGAAAACGCAGTTGTTCTGGGCATACATTTCCCACTGGCGCGGGTTGGGTTCACCCTTGAGAAATTTCTCGCCGCCCTTGCCCCGCCAACCGGCAAGAAAACCAATACCAGAGCCTGGTGAAGTTTCGAAGTTGACCACGAAATCCGGATAATCACGGAATTTGCGTTTGCCCTCCTCATCGACAAAGGCCGGGAGCTTCAAGCGGCTGCCCATTTCGATGAGCACCTCTTGAAAAGGCTTGCACTCTCCCCGGGGGGGCACCACCGGAATGCGCACGGAATCCACCGGCCCGTCATACTCGGAAATCGGCCGATCCAGCATGGACATGGCGTCATGGCGCTCCAGATAGGTGGTATCCGGCAGCACCAGGTCGGCAAAGGCCACGGTTTCCGACTGGAAGGCATCCGCCACGATGAGGAAGGGAATCTTGTACTCGCCATTCTCATCCCTGTCCACCAGCATGTCCCGCACCTTGCTGGTGTTCATGGAGGAATTCCAGGCCATATTGGCCATAAAGATCAACAGGGTGTCGATCCGGTACGGGTCGCCTCGCCAGGCATTGGTAATGGCATTGTGCATGAGTCCATGCACCGACAGCGGGTAGTCCCAGGAAAACGCCTTGTCCAGGCGCACCGCCTCCCCGTCCTCATCCACAAACAGATCATTGGGGTCTGCCGGCCAGCCCAGGGGCATGCCGTTGAGAGGGGTTTCGGGTTGTACATCTTCCGGCCCTTTCGGCGGCTTGGGGCAAGGAGGGATGGGGCGGGGAAAAGGCGCCTTGTGGCGGAAACCACCCGGGCGGTCAATGGTTCCCAGCAGCGTCATGAGGATGCCCAGGGCGCGGATGCTGTGAAAACCGTTGGAATGGGCAGCCAGCCCCCGCATGGCATGGAAGGCTACGGGGTTACCCTTCACCGTATTGTGGTCGTTGTCCCAGCAATCGGTCCACTGGATGGGGAGCTCGATGGTCTGGTCCCGGGCGGTGATACCCATTTCGTGAGCCAGGCGGCGGATGGTTTCCACCGGAATGCCAGTAATGCCTTCCGCCCATTCCGGGGTGTAATTCTCTACCCGTTCTTTCAACAACTGGAAAGATGGCTTTACCGGCGTACCGTCCTCCAGCTCAAACTCACCCAAGAGGCGGGGATCACAGCCGGGAGTATGGGTGCCAACAGCAGCATTCAAATCACGATCCCACCACAGCTTGTTCTGCGGATCGAAGCAACCTTCCTCCACTGGTTTTTCCGCCCGTTTGAACAGGCCGTGATCCTCACGCTCCGGATCATTGATAACCAGCTCCGCAGCATTGGAATAACGCACCAGAAATTCCCGGTCAAACAGTCCCTGCTGGATCAGTTCCCGGATAATGGCCAGAATCAGCGCGCCATCGGTGCCGGGCTTGATCGGCACCCACTCATCAGCGATGGCGGAGTATCCGGTACGTATGGGGTTGATGGAAATAAAGCGCCCCCCCCGGCGCTTGAATTTGGACAATTCCACCTTCATGGGATTGGAATGATGATCTTCCGCCGTGCCGATCATTACGAACAGCTTGGCCCGCTCCAGATCCGGCCCGCCAAATTCCCAGAAAGAACCACCAATGGTGTAAATCAGCCCTGCGGCCATGTTAACCGAACAAAAACCGCCATGCGCGGCATAGTTGGGAGTGCCAAACTGCTTGGCGAACAAGCCGGTAAGCGCCTGCATCTGATCCCGCCCGGTAAACAGGGCGAATTGCTTGGGATCGGTCTTGCGGATTTTTCCCAGGCGCTCTTCCATGATCTCGAAAGCCCGATCCCAGGAGATTTCTTCGAACTTCGATTCCCCCCGCCCAGCATCCGCCTTGCGCAGCAAGGGCTTGGTGAGGCGCGCAGGGGAATATTGCTTCATGATGCCGGAAGCACCTTTGGCGCAAATTACCCCTTTGTTCAAAGGATGCTCGGGATTACCCTCGATATAGCGAACCTCTCCATCCCGCAAGGTAACCCGTATGCCACAACGGCAGGCACACATATAGCAAGTGGTGTTCTTGACCTCCACCCGCCCCATATCCTGGTCGTTGTAATCCATGGGATCCAGCATGATTCCAACCCGTTAGCAAAATCAGCATAATAATTAGCAAAGTATAATATTCGCTGGGGCTACTGTATACCGGCACCGCACCGGTATCGGCAAGAAATTCCTACAGAATTCCCGAGGAAAACTCTACTTTGGGTGTGATAGACATCTGGTGAGGAACATTCTGCCCAGAGATCTATTCAGCAAAAAAATCGATTTCTTCTGCCTCCGGTGGATTGCCATCGAACACCAGGTGGTGGCGCCGCTGCAAATAGGAGTCCCGTACAAAACTGTAAGGATCCAGGGCGGCAGATTGCAAAACACGGCTTACCTTGAGCAAATCCGCCCTCCGGTCAACATAGCGAACGCCATACAAAGACCAGCGAACGGCAGCGGTATCGATTTCAACAAAGATGGGATTCACCATCCAGTCCCCGGCAAACCCTACGGCATCGCGCACACTGCTTGGACCCAGTACCGGCAATACCAGGTAGGGACCACTCGGGAATCCCCACCTGCCCAGCGTCTGCCCAAGATCTTCTTCATGTTTTTCCAGCCCCATGCCGGTGGCGACATCCAGGAACCCAAGAATCCCGAGAGTGCTGTTGATGCCAAACCGTCCGACATCAGACAAGGCGGCACGAAACTTGAACTGCAGCAAGTTATTCAGGGCAATCTGCACATCATCCAGATTGGCGAAAAAGCGCGTAACTCCCCGGTCAACTGGTGCCGGGGTAACAGCCTGATAGCCCTGGGCCAGCGGTTTGGCCACATATTTATCGAGCTTTTCATTGAAAATGTACATGGGACGATTGAACGATTCCCAGGGGTCTGCTTCCTCTGCACCACCAGTGGCACAGCCGGTAACCAACAGCGCCAATACGACTGTCCACAACCAGTTGAACTGACGTCCTTTTATCTTCGACAGTGTTTTCATTTGCTTTCCTTATGCCTGTTCCAGCGGGTTCAAGTTTAGCAACCGCACGGAAAATTGTATCAGCAAACCGGTTTTCAGTAGCGCAATAATCCCAGGAATGAGATTCTTTCGCCAAATCAGGAAGCATGCTTTATCCTTCACCAATGACTCCAGATCAGCCTTCACAAACCATCCATCGCCGCTTTCGCGGTTTTCTTCCCGTAGTGGTAGATGTAGAAACTGCGGGATTCAACGCCTGTAGCGACGCCTTGCTGGAAGTCGCTGCCATCATCATCAATATGGATGAAGACGGTTTTGTTCACCCGGGCAAGACCGTAAGCTGCCATGTGGAGCCTTTTCCCGGCGCCAATCTGGATCCTGCAGCCCTGGCCTTCAACGGCATCGATCCCGAGCACCCCTTTCGCTTCGCCAAACCAGAAAAAGAGGCTTTGGAAGAAGTTTTCAGCCCCGTTCGCCAGGCAGTGAAAAAACATGCCTGCAAACGGGCCATTCTGGTTGGACATAACGCATTTTTTGATTTGGGTTTCATCAATGCCGCCGTGGAAAGAACCGGCATCAAGCGCAACCCCTTCCATCCCTTCAGCACCTTTGACACCGTTTCCCTGGCCGGCCTCGCCTATGGCCAGACCGTGCTGGCAAAAGCTGCAGTGGCGGCAGGTATCGAATGGGATGGTAACGAAGCCCATTCCGCCCTATACGATACCCAAAAAACCGCAGAACTGTTCTGCGCCGTAGTCAATCGCTGGCAGGAGCTGACGCTGCTGGCAGATGCCGGGTCAGGTACAGAAAACGCCACACCAGCCAGAACGCCGACAGAGTAAGGCCGGCAACCAGCCCCATCCACAGCCCCTGGGGTCCTATCTCCCTTACGAATCCGAGATACCAGGACAGAGGCAAGCCCAGCAGCCAGTACACGATCAGGGTTACCATCATGGGATAGAAAGTATCCTTCATCCCCCGCAACGCTCCGTTGGCACTGATCTGTATACCATCAGATAACTGAAATATGGCGGCCATAAACAACAACTGAACCGCCAGTTCACGCACCTGCATGTCCTGGGTGTAGACACTGACGATTTGCTGGGGAAAAATGAACAGTACAGTTGCGGTCAGCGTCATGCAGGCAGCAGCAAAACCGATGCCTGCCAGCCCGCGAAACCGCACCAGCCAAGCGCGTCCTTCACCCAGGGCATGCCCAACCCGTACCGTGGTGGCCGCACTGATACCCAGGGGAATCATGAATGCCATGGCCGCCACATTCAGCGCTACCTGGTGCGCCGCAACCTGGGTGACCCCCAGGCTACCCATAAGCAGCGCCACCGCGGCAAACATGCCCACTTCCGCCACCAGGGACACGGCAATAGGCGAGCCTACGCGCAGCATCTCCCGGGTCTTTTGCCAGTCTCTTTTGACAGGGCGGGCTACCCACACGAACCGGTAGCGCTTGTGCCTGGCTATATAGCCCAGAAGCAGAAACAGGGTTATCCACATCACCAGCGCCGTGGCCCATCCGGCACCCTCTGCCCCCATGGCCGGCACACCCAGCTTGCCGAACATGAACACCCAGTTTGCCAGGATATTGATCAACAAGCCGATGACCTGAATGATCATCATCGGCTTGGTATAACCAATACCTTCGCTGAGGAAACGCAGCGCCAGATAGCCAATAACGGCCGGCAAACCAAAAGATACGGCTTTAATATAGGCCGCCGCCACTTCTGTAATGCCCTCATCCAGGTGCAGCAATGACAGTCCCTCCGCCATGGCCATGACACTGCCTACCGCCAGCACCGACAAGACCAGCACCACCCAGCCCACTTGCTCCATGAGATCACGTATGGCCGCAAAACGCGCCGCCCCGAAATAATGTGAGGTCATGCTGGAAACCGCCATCAGCAGCCCCGTGCAGAACAAATAGGGCAAAATCCACAGGTTTACGCCAACGGCAATGGCGCCCAGATCCAGGGGGCTGAGCCGCCCGGCCATAACCGTATCAGTAAACCCCATGGCAACCTGGGCCACCTGGGCAAACACGATGGGTCCCGCCAGCTTTGCATTGAGGCATACTTCTCGTTTTAGGGACGGGTAGTTCACACATTCAACCAATAAAAAAGGCGGGAAAACCCGCCTTTTGATTCTGCCGCCGAGGGGGATATGTCAGTTTTGCTGACCTTCTTCCTCATCGGGCCATTTCTTTGCGGCTTCCTTGAGCATTTTCTGCAATTCCCCACTGGCGTGAAGCTCGAGAGTGATGTCGCATCCCCCGATCAGCTCGCCATCCACATACACTTGCGGAAAAGTCGGCCAGTCTGCAAACTTCGGCAGATTCTCGAAAATCTCAGGATCCGCAAGGATGTTCACATAGGCAAATTTATCTCCACAATCCTGCAGGGCAGCAGCCGCACGAGAGGAAAAACCGCACTGGGGAAACTGGGGCGTTCCTTTCATGTAGATAATGACGGGATTGCTCTCGACCTGCTCTTTGATTCTGTCTAATGGATCCATGATTCTGTTCTCACTGAAATATTGTACAAGTGCGTTTCCGAGCAGGCATTTTACTCCTGCCGTCCCCAACAGCCAAGCCGGATACTATGCACCGTGATCGATCAATCGGTTCTTCCACCGCCCAGCAATGCGGCTCTTTCCCCACTCCGGGCGGAACGCCTGCGGCCAGGCTGCGCCTTTGCTCCTGGGCCGGCAGCTTTTCTGGCCGCTTTCCGCGGCCCTCGCTTTTCTCCGGAAGGAGATGCCGGTCTTTTCGCAGATGCGCCACTCCGGCGACCCCGGGCCTGTTTCTGCCCTCCACCTTTGGTGTTCCTGCCTTGCTGTATGGGTTCTGCCTTGATACCGGGATCAGGCTCATAGCCTTCCAGCACCACGCTGGGGATATCCTTTTTCAGCAACCGCTCGATATCTGCCAACAGCTTGTGTTCATCCACACATACCAAGGACACGGCTTCGCCTTCATTTCCGGCGCGGCCGGTACGGCCAATGCGATGCACATAGTCTTCCGGGACATTGGGCAGTTCAAAATTTACCACATGAGGCAATTGATTGATATCCAGCCCCCGGGCTGCAATATCCGTCGCCACCAGCACCCGCACATCACCGCTCTTGAAGCCCGCCAGCGCCTTGGTGCGCGCACCCTGGCTTTTGTTGCCATGAATGGCCGCCGCGCTCAGGCCATCCTTTTCCAGCTGCTGGGCAAGACGGTTCGCTCCATGCTTGGTGCGAGTAAAAACCAGCACCTGCCGCCAGTTGCGCGAACCGATCATATGGCTGAGTAACTCACGCTTGCGGCGCTTGTCGACAGGATGAACCACCTGGTCGATGCGCTCTGCGGTGGTGTTACGCTGCGCCACCTCGATCAATTCCGGGTTATTGAGCAGGCGATTGGCAAGCTGCTTGATGTCTTTGGAAAAAGTGGCCGAAAACAACAGATTCTGTCGCGCACCGTTCTCCGGCAACAGCGCCAGCACCTTGCGGATATCATGAATAAAACCCATATCCAGCATCCGGTCAGCTTCATCCAGCACCAGAATCTCCACTTGAGACAAGTCCACGGTTTTCTGGCTGACATGATCAAGCAGTCTGCCTGGTGTGGCGATCAGCACATCGACACCACGCCGTAGCTTGTCGATCTGGGGGTTGATCTTGACGCCGCCAAACACCACCGCCGAACGCAAATGCAGATGGCGCCCATAGGTTTCCACACTGGCAGCAACCTGTGCGGCCAATTCACGGGTGGGCGTAAGCACCAGCGCCCGCACCGGGCGACGCCCTTTCGCCAGAGGGTTTTCACAGAGACGCTGCAACAGCGGCAGGGTGAAACCCGCTGTTTTTCCAGTGCCGGTCTGGGCGCCGGCCATTACATCCTTTCCCTGAAGAATCAAGGGAATGGCCTTGCGCTGTATGGGAGTTGGTTGGGTATAGCCCTGCTCGCTGATCGCGCGCAGGAGTTCAGCCGAAAGGCCGAGGGTATCAAATGACATTGGATAGTTGCTCCAGTCTTGCCCTCCCTGCAGCAGAGTATTCTGGCGGGAGCCGGTCCGGGCTGGATAAGGGTTCTTTCAAAGCGGGAATCGCCCTTTGGAAAAAGGGACGGACTGCTCAAGAGTTTTCCAGTGATCCCCAAGGATCACAAAATGAGCGCTAACCGGTCAAGCGCCCGAAAGCGAAGCAGTCTAGCAGAAACCGCCCCGGCCTGCACGAATTTGACGCTATACTGCGGCAATTAATCTCTCATCCAATCTTTACATACATGTCTATTGGTCAAATCTGGGTTGATGCGGATGCCTGCCCGAAAGTCATCAAGGAAATTCTGTTCCGCGCTGCCAACCGGGTGGAGCTGCCTTTGATTCTGGTTGCCAATCAGCCCATGCAGACACCGGGCTCCCACTTCATCCGCTCGGTGCAGGTAGGGGCGGGATTCGATGTTGCAGACAACTATATCGTGCAACAGGCGGTTCCCGGTGATCTGGTGATTACAGCAGACATCCCCTTGGCGGATGAGGTGATCAGCAAGGGCTGCCTGGCGCTGAATCCCCGTGGCGACCTGTACACGAAAGAAAACATTCGCCAGCGCCTCAACATGCGCGATTTCATGGACAGTTTGCGCAGCAGCGGCATCAACACCGGGGGGCCGGCGCCGCTTGGCCAGGCGGACCGGCAAGCCTTTGCCAACCAGCTGGATCGCTTGCTGGCAAGATGTTGACAGGGTGTTGAAAAAGGCCGCTTTTCAACACCCTGTTAAAACCCGGCCTGCGGGAACAAAGAAGTCAGTCCACAACATCCTGGCGCAACCTGCCACGCACAAAATCTATATGCAGCCGCAGATGATAGAGCTGATGGGAAAATGACAATGGCACCTTGACATCCCTGACTTCCTTTTCCAGGTCATCAAGTTCTTTCAGCAACGGCTTTCTGCCCCCCTTTCCCTGCCGGGACAGCTCTTTGTCCACTTCTTCCAGTTGTTCATACCAGCGATAGATACGGGCGCGCATACGCCATTGATACAGAGGCGGCACCACTTTGAACAGGGGAAACAGCAAACCGAGCAGGGGCAGAATCATGATTTTCATGCGATCCAGCAATGAAGCGGCCCAGAACGGCAGGTAGCGTTGCAGGAATGGGGGGCCGTGCCGGTAATAGCGATCCGCCTCATCATTCAGTGGAAAGCTCATGTATCTGCTATTGGGGAACTCCCCCTCGGTACTGAACCATCCTGCCGGGCGATGCACTTTGTCTATCACCTGCATCATGAGGCTGACCAGGCCGGGGTGAAGATCGGCATGGGTCACCAGCTCGCTGGTGGTTGCCAGCAACTGTATGTCCCGTGGAGGAATGTTCTTCGCCAGGTTTTCCGCTCCCTCCGGCAGGGTCAACACACTGAGAAAGTCGTGACGCCGGGCATAAGCGTCGGCCCGGTCAAAACTGGCCAGGCGGATGGACGGATCATGCAACAATCGGGAAACCAGTTTGCTTTGTGGTGATGCGACAAAAAAGGCTGCGTCGATTTTTCCTTCCTGCAGAAGAACGGCCGCCTCGACAGAATCGGGCATCAGCAGCTCGACAGATCCATCCTTGAGCGCATTTTCTTTCAGCAACAGCTTTACCAGCGCCTGGGTACCGGAGCCTTCCGGGCCAATCGCGATACGCAATCCCTGCAGGTCAGGCACGCGATGCAGTTCCACAGACGCCTGGTGGAACAGCCACAGCGGTTCGTAGTAGAGGCTCCCCAAACCCTCAAGCAGCACCGGGGATTCGCTACTCGCCTGCGCCACTCCACCCTGAACAAAAGCGATATCCACCTTGTCCTGGCGCAGCAGCTCAAGATTCTCCACCGAACCACGGGTGCTGATGATCTCGAGATCGATCCCCTGTGGTTTCAACAGCTCCTGATAGCGCAGGGCAAACGCATGGTAGGCGCCATCTTTCTCACCACTGGCAATGACAATATGATCCGGCGGAGCTGGCTTGATGTGCTGAAATGCCCATCCAAACCCCAACACCACCAGTAACGCCAAAGGGCCGTACACAGGTAGCAATTCTTTCCAGTTGCGCTCGTTTCTCTTCATAAATGCTTGGCTGCCATGAACCGGGATGAAACATACTGTATCACCTGAATCCGCGGGTTCATGACGGCGCATAGCGCCAGCGCTTGATCCCCCAGCGGTTCAAAAAATGCCCGCTTCACCTGAGGGTGAAACCAGGATTTTTTGATTCCACGGGGAAATCAATATCATACGCTCTGCGTCCGCCCTGAACCCGCGGATTCAGGTATCAGTATTTCAGGTATGCGGGCTGTTGAAAAGCCGAAAAAAAGCGGCTGCCTTGTCCAGGCTTTCCTGATATTCCTCATCCAGCTTCGAGTCTGCCACGATTCCCCCGCCAGCATGGTAACTTGCGCTGCCATTGTGGATCTGCAGGGTGCGGATGGCGATATTGCTGTCCATATTCCCATCGAAGCCGATCCGCACAATACTGCCACAGTATATCTGCCGTGGGTGAGCCTCCAGTTCCCGGATAACTTCCATGGCCCGGTATTTCGGCGCGCCGGTGATCGAACCGCCGGGAAAGCAGGCCGCCAGCAAATTCAGTGCATCTTCACCTTCTGCCAGCATGCCGGTAATGGTGCTTACGAGGTGATGCACTGTGGGGTAGGATTCCACCCTGAACAGCTCCGGCACGGCAATGCTGCCGGGCGCACAGACCCTTCCCAGATCATTGCGCAGCAGATCCACAATCATGAGGTTTTCGGCCCGATCCTTTTCGCTGTTTTCCAGCTCTTCCGCCAGGCGCTGATCCTGCAGGGGATCCTCGCTGCGGGGACGGGTGCCCTTGATGGGACGAGTTGTCACCATCCCCTTTTTCACCGCCAAAAATTGTTCCGGTGACGAACTGAGAATTTGCGCGAAGGGAAAATGCAGATAGGCGCCATAGGGGGATGGATTGGCCGCACGCATGGCAAGATACAGAGGCCAGCTGTCGCCCGTGAAAGGCGCGCTGAAGCGCTGGGCATAGTTAACCTGGTAGCAGTCCCCTTCCTGCAGATAGTGCTGGATGCGCTCGAATGCACGGGCATATTGCTGTCGACTGGTTTCATATACAGGCCTGCCCGCCATTCTTCTGCCTGCGGGAACA
>JALWMK010000117.1 GCA_027083925.1 Sedimenticola sp.
CGAAGCCGTTGACCACATTGACCACACCCGGGGGCAGCAGATCCTGAATCAGCTCCATAAGCACCAGGATAGAGGTGGGTGTCTGTTCTGCGGGCTTGAGCACCACGCAATTGCCTGCGGCCAGGGCCGGAGCCAGTTTCCAGGTGGCCATGAGGATGGGGAAGTTCCAGGGGATGATCTGTCCCACCACGCCCAGAGGCTCATGTATTTCCATGGAAACGGTATTGGCGTCCAGGTCAGATACTTCGCCGGACTCGCCACGGATGACGCCTGCGAAATAGCGGAAGTGATCGATAGCCAAGGGGATATCGGCGGCCATGGTCTCGCGGATAGCCTTGCCATTGTCCCAGGTCTCCGCCAGGGCGATGGTTTCCAGATTTTGCTCGATGCGGTCGGCGATTTTCAGCAGCATGTTGCTGCGGTCTGTGACGGAAGTCTTCCCCCAAGTGGCTGCGGCCTTCCAGGCCGCTGCCACGGCCAGGTCAATGTCCTTGGCGTTGGAGCGGGGTATGCGGGTGAGGAACTGACCGTTGACGGGAGAGGTGTTATCAAAATATTCGCCATCTGCGGGCGCCACCCACTCACCGCCGATAAAGTTTTCATACTGTTTCTTGAATTCGGGTTGCTTGTCAGACATGGTTTGTTTCTCCTGGTTTATGGAAGCTCGCCAGAGCCTGTGGCTCGATTGGACTGCAGAACATTGAGCCGGGACTGGCGTTCCCGGCGACTGCCGATGGGTTATTGCTCATTCTGCTGCAATCGGGTTGTGTACTTCAAGAACCCGGGCATAAAAAACTACAGCGTGGCCACTCAGTGGATGGTTGAAATCCACCAGCACCTGGTCGCTTTCAACTGCCAGAACCGTGCCGGTGGTTTCCTCGCCATCAGGCAGGCTGAATGCCAGTATCTGGCCCGCTTCCAGCATGCTGCCGACAGGAAAATCGCTGCGGGGTATATCTTTGAGCAATTCCGGGTTGCGTTCACCCCAGGCCTGTTCCGGCGTCAGGGTAATGGTTTGTTCATCACCCGCCTTGAGACCATACAGTGCCAGTTCCAGTCCCGGCTGCAGGGTCCCATCGCCCATGGTGCAGGTCATGGGTTCGTTCTCGGTATCAAATGCTTCCGTGCCGTCTTCCAGACCAAGTTTGAAATGCAGGGTGACGACACTGTGGGGCATGATTTCTTCCATCAGTGTGCGTCCAGAGCCAGGATGCCAGCTGGTGACGGAAAACGCCGCTTGAATGCGCCATTGGGGAAAGTGGAGGAAAGACAAAATTGCAATTTCGTCTTTCCGGGTTGGAAAAAGCCATGCAAGGATTTTTTCAACATCCTGTTAGGGGGCTTCAAGGCGCTTTGTCCCAGGTTGGTTCGGTTGTGGAAGATTGTCTTGCCAGCGCCCGCGCCAGCACGAATAGCAGATCGGATAGTCGGTTCAGGTATTTCATTGATTCAGAGTGTACCCATTCCTGACGGGAAAGTCCCCACAGGCTGCGTTCGGTGCGGCGGCAAATTGCCCGGGCAAGATGAGCCTGGGCAGCGGCGCGGGAGCCGCCGGGAAGAACAAACTCCTTCAGTGGTGGAAGTGTTGCATTGATTTGCTTCAGCTTTTGTTCCAGCTGCAGCACCTGTTCTATGTCTGTAGCGGATGTGTCGGGCAGAGCGAGTTCACCGCCCAGGTTGAAGAGCTGTTGTTGAATGTTGGTGATCAGGGCTTGTTGTTCGGCATCGTTCAGTTCCACCGCCAGCAGGCCCAATGCTGCGTTGAGTTCATCCAGATCGCCCAGAGCCTGGATGCGCGGACTGTCCTTGTCCACACGGCTGCCGTCAGCCAGCCCGGTCTGACCCCCATCACCACTGCGGGTGGTGATACGGGTCAGGCGGGGCATGGGCTACCGGTTGAAACGGATGCCCAGGAAGCCGGCCCGCCCCTGGGTGTTGTAGCCGTAGGCCAGTTGATAGTCTGCATCGAAGGCATTTTCCAGTTTGGCGAAAATCTGCCAGTTTCGGTTGAGTTGATAGCTGGCATTGAGGTTTACCAGAGTATAACTGTCCAGCGTGACATCGCCAAAGTCCTTGCGATTGCCGGAATACAGCAGGTCGCCGCCGAATTGCCAGTTGCCCAGCGCATAGCTCAGGCGGGCGCTGAGGCTGTGCTCGGCGCGGCGCAGCAGGCGGTTGCCAGTGCTGCGGTCTTGGGGATCCTGCCAGTTGCCGCCCAGATACAGGCTCAGTGCTTCGCCAGTGAAATCATAGCCAAGTTCCAGGCCGTCGATGCGCACCTCTGCTACGTTCTGGTTGTAGCCGATCCAGGGGGGGGTGACCAGTACCCACTGGATCATGTTGTCGATATCGTTACGGTAAATGGAAGCACTCAGTGCATGGCTGCCAGTGATGTGGTGCTTCAGGCCCAGCTCATAAGAGGTGGATTCTTCCGGTTCCAGATCCGGGTTGCCGCCGAAGCCGAAACGTTCGTTGGCACTGGGCACGCGGAAGGCCGTGGCGGCGCTGGCCCAGGCGCGGGTATGGTCACCAAAGTTGTAACCGTAGTTCAGGCTCCAAGTGAAGTGACTGCCCGCATCGTCATGATCCAGATAGCGGACGCCGGCGATAGCATGGTGATCGCCCCGCTGCAGGTCGTACTGCGCCCAGGCCTCGATGAAGTCCGTGTCCGCATCATAGGGCGAGAAGCCGCCTTTTGCTGTGACATCTTCGTTGCTGGCCTTCACGCCCAGCAACAGGTGATCCTGGCTGCTTACGGCCAGACTATTGCGCCAGGACAGTTCTGTTCGATCCGTGTGTACGGAATCCCTGCTCTGGTTCTGATCGATATGGTCGCGTACATGAGCCAGTTCCAGGGTACTGGTCCATTGCTCGTGAAAATCCGCCTCCCAGCTCAGATTGCTGCGGCTGTTGAGAAAATCCTGATCCAGAGGGTTGCCGAAATAGTCGAGATACTGGTTGTTACCCAGCGCCTGCCAGTGGCTGGCGCTGAAGCTGTGCATGCCCGCATCGAAACCTGCCTCCAGGTCAAGGCTGGTATTGTCATAGCCGCGGTCGATGCCGGAACTGGACAGAGTAGGAAAGCCGTTGGTTTCCTGATGGGAGACGGAAGCGCTGATATGGTGGTTGTCCTGCACATGACCAATATACGCATTGCCCCGCCAGGTGCTGTCGCTACCACCTTCCACAGAGCCACCATAGCTCAACGCTTTGCCGTTGGCCTTGCGGGTGATGATATTGATTACGCCGCCGATGGCGCCGGAACCCCAGAGGGTGGATCGGGGGCCTTTGTAGATTTCGATACGCTCGATATTCCGGGGGTCGATGTGTTGCAGGGCGGTGCTTCCCACGCTGCCGGAGTGAACGGCCACGCCATCGATCATAATCAGGTTCTGATCGCTTTCCGTACCGCGAATGAACAGGGAGGTCGCTTGGCCGGGGCCGCCGTTGCGGCCGAGTTCCAGGCCCGTATGGAACTTGAGTAGATCGGCAATATCGGTAGCGGCGGAACGCTGGATTTCTTCTGCGGTAATGATCTCCATGCTTGCCAGGGCATCGTCAATGGCAATGGGATAACCAGTGGCGGTGACCACTATGGTTTCCAGCGATTCAGCCGCTAACAGGGGAGTAGACCCCATGGTCAGCGCCAGGGTGATGGTAAGGGTAGAAAACTTCATGGCGGTATTCCTTGTCGAGGGCGCACACCCGCGCCGGGTTAGGGGACACACCTGAAGGCCGGTATCCGGACTGATGGGATGGAGAGACTCCGAAAGTAGCGCCTTCCCGGGATGTCAAGATCCCAGTGGCAGTTGCCGCTTTGCTTTCCCAATCACCGTTGCGGGGGCAGTGCCGGTATTTCACCGGCTTCCCGTTTAACTCTGAGCTACAAGCTGCAAAGCACCTTCTGGCGAGGTGCGCAGTCTGCCAGTTGGCTTGCGCTGCGTCAACACAAGGACAGGAACCGAAGGCGCCTATCTGCGCAATACCTGCATCCAGCGCCAAAAATTCAACAACCCGGCCAGGGATGCGGCCACATAGGTCCAGGCAGCGGCGCGCAGAATTTGCTTGGCAGCGCCATGCTGGGATTCTTCCAGATAGCCGTTCTTCAGCAGGGGTAATGCTTTGTTGAAACTGGCATCTATTTCCACGGGAACGGTGACCAGCTGCACCAGTATTCCCATTCCCATCAGCAGGAAAGCGCCGATGAACGAGATGATGCCCACCGAAGGTGCACGAGTGAAAATGACCAGTAGCGGTGTGGCAAACAACAGGAAAGAGCCGAGGCGTTGTCCCCAGGCGGCCGCCATGACCAGGCGATTTCGCCAGGCAAACATGGACTCGCCAGCATGGTGTTGCAGGGCATGTCCCACTTCATGGGCTGCGACAGTGATGGCCGTCAAGGTCTTGCCGTTGAATTTGTCGGGTGTGAGCCGCACACTACGTTCTGTCGGGTCATAGTGGTCGCCTTGATCCGTCATTTCCACGCGAACATTGTCCAGCCCGAATTGGCTCAGCAAATGCCTTGCCAGTTCACTCCCTGTGCCGGGAAAGTTTTCTTCGGGATGCCGATTGTAGCGATTGAGGACGTGCTGCACCCACCATTGGGGGCCGAACACGGCGGCAAGTAACAAGAGAATCAGCAGCAGATAATGCATCACTTCAGCAAGGGATGCAGTTTCCGCCAGACATTTCCAAGAATGGCTGGCTGGGCGGCGGCGGATGGATGCAGGCCGTCCGGTTGCATCATGGCCCTGGTTTCCGCCACGCCCTGCAGAAAGAAAGGGACGATGGCGGTATGTTTTTTCTGCGCAATCTGCGCATAGATGCGATGAAATCTTTCCCGGTAGGTCTGACCATAGTTGTAGGGTAGCTGGATGCCGAGCAGCAGCACCTTCGCCCCTGACTCCTGACTGAGAACCGTCATCTGCTCCAGATTGTCGGTGGTGTCCTGAAGGCGCAGTCCGCGCAGGCCGTCATTGGCGCCCAGTGCGATGATAACGATATTGGGTTTTTCCCTTGAGAGGGTTTTTGGCAGACGGCTCAACCCGCCATGGGTGGTATCGCCGCTGATGCTGGCATTGGCCACCCGGTAGCGATAGCCCAGCTGATCCAGCCGTTGCTGAAGAAGGGCAGGCCAGGATTCTTCCTTGCTGATACCATAACCCATACTCAGGCTGTCCCCCATGATCAGGATAACGCCGTTGGCATGGGCATTGGCGTCCCATGTAGGCAACAGGTGCAATAGCAGCAGGCAAATGAATATTCTCATATCGGCAACAGGTGTAATAAAAGATGTGCAGGCTCCCGATGGATCCTTGCTCAGCATCCTTACGGGTGTTGACCTGAATGTCAATTCCGGAGAGGCTGTGGCTTTGCTGGGGGCATCCGGATCCGGCAAGTCCACATTGCTGGGCTTGCTGGCAGGCCTGGATGAGCCTACTGCCGGAAAGATTGCACTGCTCGGAAAGGAGATGACAAACCTGGGGGAAGATGCCCGCGCCCGGCTGCGGCTGGGGCAAGTGGGATTTGTTTTCCAGTCCTTCCAGCTGTTGCCCGGCATGACCGCCTTCGAAAACGTGGCCCTGCCCCTGAAGTTGTGCAGAGTACACAACCGGAAGCAGCAAGCCGAACAATTGCTGGACGCGGTGGGGCTGACTGGACGCGCCGATCATCTCCCCCGGCAATTGTCCGGCGGTGAACAACAACGGGTGGCGCTGGCGCGGGCCTTTGCCGGGGATCCCCGGATCCTGTTTGCAGACGAGCCTACGGGTAACCTGGATCCTGAAACCGGACAGCAAATCATCGACCTGATGTTCTCCCTGCGGGATCGCTGTGCCACCGCACTGGTGTTGGTGACGCATGATGAGCAGCTTGCCAGTCGCTGCAATCGGATCTGCCGTCTGGAGCATGGCAAATTGATGAGTGCGGGCTGATGCCCCTTCCTTCATCCCTGCACCGCGTATGGCGGAACAAGGCACTGCTGATCCTGATGACGGCACTGGTGATTGCGGTGACTGCCCTGACATCTGTGGCTTTCTTCGTGGATCGTGTAGACAAGGCAATGTTATTGCAGGGTTCGGCACTGATGGCCGCCGATCTTCTGGTGCAGCAAGGGGATGCCGCACCGTCGGCCTGGGAGCGGCAGGCGAGCAGCCTCGGGCTGGAAACTTCGAGGCAGGTTCTTTTTCCCAGCGTCATTTTTCATCAGGACAAGCCTGTGCTGGTGCAGGTAAAAGCCGTAGATGGTGACTACCCCCTGCGGGGAAAACTGTTGGTTGCCACGGAGCAGGGCATGGTGAGCACCGCCCCCGCCCCGGGGCATGCCTATGCCAGCCCATCCCTGTACAGGGCGCTGGGTATTGGTCGCGGAGGGATCCATGTGCCCCTGGGGAAGCTGTTGCTAAAAGCACAAGGCGAGGTGAAACAGGAGCCGGACATGGGGGGCAGCCTGTTTCAGTTTGCACCCCAGCTGATGATGAACTACGAGGATATACCGGCCAGCGGCCTGCTGACCCCAGCCAGTCGGGCGCAGTATCGTTTTCTGGTTGCCGGGCCGGCAGATGCTGTCGAACGAATGCGACGCTGGCTGGCATCCCGTCTGCCACCGGGCGCAAAGATCATGGGGATGGAGAATGCCCGCCCCGAGATGCGCATGGCATTGGAGCGGGGGCGGCGTTTTTTACAACTGGCCGCTCTGTGTGCCAGCCTGCTGTCGGGAATAGCGATCATGCTGGCCGCAAGGCAATATGTCGCCCAGGCCATGGATGGCGTTGCCGTCATGCGCACCCTGGGTATGAGCGCTGCCCAGGTTCTGAAGTACCATCTCCATGAGCTTCTCCTGGTTTTCGTGCTGGGCAGCCTGCTCGGTATTGCCGCAGGCTACCTGGGACAGCAAGCACTTTACGTTTTGGTAGGCGATTGGTTCGGAGAACAATTGCCCATGCCGGGCTGGCGCTCGGCGGGCCTGGGTTTCACCTATGCCCTGATTCTGTTGTGCGGCTTTTCCCTGCCGGCATTGTGGCGTATTCGCCATATCGCACCTTTGCGGGTGCTGCGGCGCGACCTTGAGCCGTTGAAGGTTTCCGGATGGCTGTCCTGGGGAACTGCCACGGTGGTCTTCGCTGCCCTGGTGATCTGGCAGGTGCAGGACTGGCGGCTGGCGGCCGCCCTGTTGTCGCTGATAGCGGTCGTTATCCTGCTGGTAACTGTATTTGGCTGGATGATGATCTTTCTCCTCAAGCCATTTCGTGGCAAGGCAGGAGGTGTTGGCATCGGTATCGCAGCGTTAACCAGAAATCCCGGCCTGACCCTCTGGCAATTGCTGGGTTTTACCATGGGGATCACCATGTTGCTGCTGCTGGCGCTTGTGCGGGTTGATCTTCTGGAAACCTGGCAGGACAGCCTGCCTGTTCAGGTGCCCAATCATTTTCTGATCAATATACAGCCGGGGGAACAGATGTCGCTGCAGCGCTGGTTCGATGAGCACGGCGTCAAACACTCCGGCATGTATGCCACAGCGAGAGGGCGGCTGATTCAATTGGACGGACAGCCGTTGGATGTGAACCAATTTGAAGACGAGCGCGCCAGGCATCTGCTGGCGCGTGAATTCAGCCTGGGCTTTTCGGATCGATTGCAGTCGGACAACAAGGTTGTTGCGGGCGCCCACTGGAAGTTTTCCCCAGGGCGACCGGGAGGATTCAGCGTTGAAGCCAAGCTGGCTGAAACCCTGGGCATCCAGGTGGGAAGCTTGCTGACCTTCGATGTGGCCGGCCAACGCTTACGTGCCGAGGTAATCAACCTGCGTAGCGTGGCCTGGGATTCATTCAATGTGAATTTTTTCATTCAGGGAAATGCCGGGCTGATGGCGGATCTGCCCGCGGCTTATATCAGCAGCCTGTATCTTGATGAGCACAACACGGCTTTGGTGGTGCGCAAGCTGGCGCAAGACTATCCTTCGATCTCGCTGCTGGATATCCGTCCCATGCTGCAACGGGTGCGGGGCATTATGGACAAGGGGGCGCTGGCGGTGGAATCGGTATTCCTCTTTACGCTGCTGGCTGCGGCGCTGGTCACCTTGAGCGCGGTGCAGATCAGCCGCAAGGAGCGCGCTGCCGAGATCGCCATCTTGCGAACCCTGGGAGCCGGCCGCAGCCTGGTGACAGCGGCCATGCTGACAGAGTTCGGCTTGCTAGGGATATTTTCCGGATTCCTGGGGGCAACCCTGGCTGCTGTGGCAGAGCAGCTGATTGCCGATCATCTTTTCGGGCTGGAAGCGGGGCTGAACGTCCAGTTGTGGCTGACCGGGATGGTGGGCGGCCTGCTGGGGCTGGTGCTGATCGGATTTCTGGTGATGCGCAGCCTGCTCAGCACGCCACCGGTTCATGTATTGCGTTCCAACTAACCCGGCGAGGGAATATCAGTGATTCCCCATAAACCCGAAATCCGCAATCAATCGCGGATCATGGGGTGAACTATCCCAATGCTGAAACGAAGGATTCCACTTCCTCGGTGGATTCTTCAATGATTTGTGAAATGTTTTCGGCTGTGATTCCCAGCCTGGGCAAAGCAGGAATGCTATCCCACTCCATCGCGGCGATCGCGGCCTCCGGGGAACCGGAGTTCGACAACTGCGCCAGTAGTTTGCTGGCGATCAATATGTCATTCAGGTTAGTGCGTCCAAAATGGCTTGCTTCAGTAAGGTTTTGTTCATCCACTGCTTTGGCGATAGGCTCCGAGAACCCCCAGTTGGCGATCAGCGCACAACTGATCCCCGGAACCCATGACCGGGTCAGTTCTTCATCTATCAATTCCGGATACTTCTCGACTTTCGAAAGAATATAGAAGCTGCCGACATTGTGCAGCAGCCCGGTCAGCATGGCGTCATCCTTGATAGATGATTGATCTGATCGGGTTGCCATGAAATAGGCGTAGGCGGCGGTTTTTACCGACATGGCGCGTAATGCATCCAGTTTGTGCCTTACGGGAGAGCCTTTCGGAATATCGAACATATCTCTGGTGGCAATTGCAGCCGCCGCATTGCGCACCGCAGTGATGCCCAGGCGGGTAACTGCCACGCCAATGTCGATTACATCCACCCCGGCCCGGTTCATCAAGGCTGAATTGGCCAGCAACAGAATGCGTACACACAGGTCAGGGGCGACGGTAACAATGCGTGCGAGCTGTTCCATGGAAAGATCCGGATCATTCAGTGCGTCCAGTATCTTTGCATAGACATCGGGAAATGGCGGCAGGTCGATCTCCCTGCTACCAAGCTGATGTGCAAAGTCATTGAGGAAATCAAGCGCTGTGTTCTGTGTGACAGACGTATTCTGTAGCATTGGAATCTGGCTCCGGGTGAATATGGGGGTTCCTGTTTATCTGTCGGCGGGTTGCCGGATTTCTTTAGACCCGGAAATTGCACCAGGATGTGGAATTTTCCCTGAGAGATTCTGGTTCAGATTGTTCTAACAGCCGAAAGGCATTGTTGTTCACTGGCTTGAGGCTGTTTGGGCAAGCGGGACAAGAAGATCCAGGGAAAAACCACAGCGCGAGGCTTGGTAACACTTTGTATTTTTATACTATACGCATAACCCTGAGTGATTGAAGAAAACCAGCGGCCTGGTGCAATTTCCAGGTTAACAGTCCTGCTGCAGGCCGGCATCCACTTGATTGCTGCGGCCTGGCAAGAAAATGGAGTAAAATAGTCGGATATATCTAATCAAGCGGTAACACACCATGTTTGAACGCCTGCGAGAGGACATACAGTCTGTTTTTGACCGTGATCCGGCGGCCCGTACCACCTTCGAAGTGCTGACCACTTACCCTGGTTTGCATGCGGTAGTGGCGCATCGCCTTTCCCATGGTTTGTGGAGGCGTAACCTCAAGTGGTTTGGGCGGGCGGTATCCAATATCGCCCGCTGGCTGACCGGCGTGGAAATTCACCCCGGAGCCACCATCGGGCGTCGTTTTTTCATTGACCATGGAATGGGAGTGGTTATTGGCGAGACAGCGGTCATCGGTGATGATTGCACCCTGTATCATGGAGTGACGCTGGGGGGAACCAGCTGGGAAAAGGGTAAGCGCCATCCAACCCTGGGCAATGACGTGGTGGTGGGAGCCGGCGCCAAGGTGCTTGGGCCTGTTACTGTCGGGGACGGAGCCCGGATCGGCTCCAATGCGGTGGTGGTCAAGCCTGTGCCACCCAATGCTACCGTAGTGGGCATACCCGGCAGGCTGGTGGAGCGGCGCAGCGCCCGGGATACCGCCCACCGGGAAAAACTGGCGCAAAAGATGGGGTTTGACGCCTACGGGGCAACGGAAGATGCGCCGGACCCCGTGGCCAATGCCATCAACTGCATGCTCGACCATGTGCATGTGCTGGAGTCGAAAATGTCCCGTATGTGCGAAGTGCTCAAAAGCATGGGCTATACCGAAGAGGAAGTGAATCTGCCGGAACTTTCTTCCTGCGAGATCGTCTCCACCGCAGATGAACTCAGCCGCCTTGAAGAAGGCGAGGGCGATGATGCGGATTCCGGCAAATTCCAGGGCAAATAACATGGAAAAATTCGTGCACTTTGGGCGTTGCTAATACTTGACTAAAATAGTCGGTAATGTATAGTTGCGCCCAGAACATGACCCTTGGAACTACCCTGTGAGATTGACAACCAAAGGCCGATATGCAGTAACAGCAATGCTGGATCTGGCGCTCCATGGCGAGGACGGGCCGGTGAGTCTGGCAGACATCGCAGACAGGCAGGATATTTCCCTGTCCTATCTGGAGCAGTTGTTCGCCCGCCTGCGCAAGCGGGAGTTGGTGAACAGCACCCGCGGGCCTGGCGGCGGATATTGTCTGAGTCTCGAGCCTGGGCGCATCGATGTGGCAGGAGTGATTGCCGCAGTGGATGAGCGCCTGGATTCCACCGCATGTGGTGGCGCCGGAAACTGCCATGGCGACAAGCGCTGCCTTACTCATGAGTTATGGCAGGATCTGAGCGACAGTATTTATGATTACCTGAGCAGTATCAGCCTGCAGGATCTATTGGACAAGCAGCTTGCCAAGAAGCAAAAACACGCAAGCCAGCCTATCTCCTGGACCTGATAACAATAATAGCAACCCCTTAATACAAGGCCTGAGGGCGGAAGGAAATCTGGAGCATCGAATGAAACTTCCAATATATCTTGATTATTCTGCGACAACACCGGTTGATGAACGGGTGGCGGAAAAGATGTGCCACTGCTTGACCCGGGATGGCGTTTTCGGCAATCCCGCCTCACGCAGCCATCCCTTCGGCTGGGAAGCCGAAAAACTGGCAAATGAAGCGCGGCAGAATGTTGCAGCGCTGATCAATGCCGATCCCCGGGAAATCGTCTGGACTTCGGGTGCAACCGAGTCAGACAACCTGGCGATAAAGGGCGCGGCTCATTTCTATCACAAGCGGGGCAAGCACATTGTCACCGTAAAGACCGAGCACAAGGCGGTGCTGGATACCTGCCGTCAGCTGGAACGAGAAGGCTACGAAATTACCTACCTGGATGTGGAGCCGAACGGCCTGCTGCGTCTGGACAAATTTCGCGCTGCACTGCGCGATGACACCATTCTGGCTTCCGTGATGCATGTGAACAATGAAATTGGCGTGATCCAGGACATTGCAGCCATCGGCGACATATGCAGGGAAAATAAAGTTGTATTTCATGTGGATGGAGCGCAAAGCGCAGGTAAAATAGAGATTGATTTGCAGGTCTTGCCGGTAGATCTCATGAGCTTTTCCGCGCACAAGATTTATGGCCCCAAGGGCATGGGCGCCCTGTATGTGCGGCGCAAGCCGCGGGTACGCCTGGAAGCCCAGATGCATGGCGGCGGACACGAGCGAGGCTTGCGTTCCGGCACCCTGGCGACCCACCAGATCGTCGGCATGGGCGAGGCTTTTCGGATCGCCAAAGAAGAAATGACGGAAGAAAATGCACGCATTCTGGCGTTGCGCAACCGCCTCTGGGACGGACTCAGTGACATGGAAGAAGTCTATCTCAATGGTGATCTGGAGCGGCGTATTGCAGGTAACCTGAATGTCAGCTTTAACTTCGTGGAAGGCGAGAGCCTGATGATGGCGCTCAAAGACATGGCCGTATCTTCCGGTTCTGCCTGTACCTCCGCCAGTCTTGAACCCAGCTATGTGCTGCGAGCCTTGGGGCGCGAGGACGAACTGGCGCACAGCTCCCTGCGATTCAGCCTTGGCCGGTATACGACGGAAGAGGAAATAGATTATGTTATCATAAAGTTGCGCGAACAAGTTCAGAGATTGCGTGACTTGTCTCCCCTGTGGGACATGTACAAGGCCGGTATCGACCTGAAGTCGGTACAATGGGCAGCTCACTAAGAGGAATTCAGCAATGGCATACAGTGAAAAAGTTATCGACCACTACGAAAATCCCCGCAATGTCGGCCAGATGGATGATGCGGCCAAGAACGTCGGCACCGGCATGGTGGGCGCTCCGGCCTGTGGTGATGTCATGCGCTTACAGATCGAGGTCGGCGCCGATGGCGTGATCAAAGACGCCAAATTCAAGACCTACGGTTGTGGTTCCGCCATTGCCTCCAGCTCCCTGCTGACTGAATGGGTGAAGGGAAAAACCCTGGAAGAGGCGCAGGAGATCAAGAATACCGATATTGCGGAAGAGCTGGCGCTGCCACCGGTGAAAGTACACTGTTCGGTGCTGGCGGAAGACGCCATCAAGGCGGCCATCGACGATTTCGCCTCAAAGCAGAATTGATCGGGATGGGTATTTCCCTCACCGAAACAGCAGCCGAGCGGGTGCG
>JALWMK010000118.1 GCA_027083925.1 Sedimenticola sp.
ATCCCAATGATTTGACTCCGACCCCTCGAAGCTCCGGCATACCGTACATCCTGTACATAAAAAAGGCGCCCGAAGGCGCCTTTCTGCTTAGACAAGGTTGTTACACCATCATCAGAGGCCGGAACCCTGGGCACCGGTGAACTCGGGATAAGCCTCCATCCCGCATTCCGCCAGATCCACGCCTTCGTACTCTTCTTCTTCGGATACCCGCAGCCCCATGACCATCTTGATGATCATCCATACGATCAGGCTGACGCCGAACACCCAGCCGAAGATGGTACCTGCACCGATGAGCTGCCCGGAGAAGCTGGAAGCGCCGTTGGTTACCGGAACCAGCATCAGGCCGAGGAACCCGCAAACGCCGTGAACGGAGATGGCGCCGACGGGATCGTCGATACGGATCTTGTCCAGACCAAGAATACTGAAGACGACCAATGCACCGCCAGCCGCGCCAAACAGGGTGGCCTGCAACACGCTGGGGGTGGAAGGCTCTGCGGTGATCACCACCAGACCCGCCAGTGCGCCATTGAGCGCCATGGTCAGATCCGCCTTGCCGAACAGCATGCGGGCGACAATCAGCGCCGTAACCACACCACCGGCTGCAGCCGCGTTGGTGTTGACGAAGACCATAGCCACGGAGTTGGCGCTGGCAACATCACCCAGCTTCAGAACCGAACCGCCGTTGAAGCCGAACCAGCCGAACCAGAGGATGAATGTACCCAGGGTTGCCAGGGGCAGGTTGGCGCCGGGAATGGGCCGTATTTCACCATTGGGGCCATACTTGCCTCTGCGGGCACCCAGCAACAATACGCCCGCCAGAGCTGCGGCGGCACCTGCCATATGCACGATACCGGAACCGGCAAAGTCCGAGAAGCCCAGGTCACCCAGGTTATAGAGGCCGAACACATCGTTGCCGCCCCAGGTCCAGGAGCCTTCCATCGGGTAGATGAAGCCGGTCATGACCACAGCGAAGAGCAGGAAAGCCCACAACTTCATGCGTTCGGCCACAGCGCCGGAAACGATGGACATGGCAGTAGCCACGAACACCACCTGGAAGAAGAAATCGGATGCAGTGGAATAAACAGACCCGCCAGCAAAGCCGCCTTCGCGCTCAGACATGCTTTTCAGTGCATCGTCAACCAGGGTCTCCCCCCCGGCCAGCCCGCTCAACAGATAATCGCCACCGTACATCAGCGCATAACCCGCCACCATGTACATGATGCAGGAAACTGCATACAGAGAGATGTTCTTGGTCAGAATCTCCACGGTGTTCTTGGAGCGCACCAGACCGGCTTCCAGCATGGAAAAGCCGGCAGCCATCCACATCACCAGGGCACCCATTACCAAAAAGTAAAAGGTGTCCATGGCGTACTGGAGTTCAAAAATATTGTTTTCCATCAGCATGGCCTCCGCTACAATGCTTCCGTGCCGGTCTCGCCGGTACGGATGCGAATGGTTTGCTCGACATCGGTGACGAAGATCTTGCCGTCACCGATCTTGCCGGTACGCGCCGCATTGGTGATGGCTTCAATGACCTGATCCACCTGATCTGCACCTACCGCTGCTTCCAGCTTGATCTTGGGCAGAAAATCCACCACATACTCCGCACCGCGATACAGTTCGGTATGGCCTTTCTGCCGACCAAAACCTTTTACTTCCGTAACGGTGATCCCCGCCACGCCCACCTCAGACAGTGCTTCACGCACATCATCCAGCTTGAATGGCTTGATAATTGCTGTTACCAGTTTCATCTTGTCTCTCCTGCTCAGAAGGATTTGGCCCAGGAAACGACAAATTTGGTGTCGTCACTGCCGGACTCTTCCTGCGCTTTGGAGACTGTCATGGTGAAATCACCCCAGTCACCGGCGCTCTTGGTCACATCAATCTGGCCATGGGTGTAATCGACATCACCAAATGCCTTGCTGGTGTCGAAATCATAGTGACCCACAGTGGCGCCTATGCTCCAGGTGTCCACCACTTCAAAGCCGGCGGACAGGTAGTAGTAGATATCACCATCGGAAAACGCCGCATCGCTGTCCGCATCCCCATCCAGGGTGTAGGCCAGGCCCGCTTCGAGGAATTTCCAGGAACCGCTCAGGCTCAGCTCGAGAAAGTTGGAATCTTCATAGCCGGAAGTTGGATAGTAGTAATAGATCAGGCCGATGTCATAGCCGAGATCGCCGATTTCATTGGCGAACCCCCCGTAGAAATCCACTTCGGTGCCGGAGCCATTGCCCCAGTCGATGTTGGAAGCCCAGGTTCCCAGATAGAAACCACTTTCATGCCCCCAGTCGATGCCACCGGACACAGCCGCATCATCACCGGTTTGAGAGGCGCCACGCCACAGATAGTTGCTGGTAGCGCCGATATTGGCGGTCAGTTCCGCCTGCGCCAGGGAAGTTGCACCCAGCAGAATGGCTCCACAGGCAATGGCCAGTTTTTTCTTCATCATCGCAAGTACTCCTGAATTGTTTGGTGGAAATAGGAAGTCTTGCCGGTTTAATAAGCATGTACCATGCCAAAATGTATTTTGGTGAGATTTCAAACAGTTAGCCAAAGTCCCGGGAGGGTTCCCCGGCATTCACAGGAGCAGACGCACCAATTTGGCGCGCAGTATTTCCGGCAACACCAGCCTGGTGCATGATTTGCGGGAAAATTCCCTGCTGGACAAACGCTTCGACTGTGGTTTAGTCTGGCCAAATCTACAGCAATGCTTTCGTGCCCCCATGATTGACCCAAAGATCCTCAATGATATCTCCAGCAAAGTTGGCGATACCCTGCCCAAAGGCCTGCAAGCCCTGCAAAATGACCTGCAGCACAACCTGCACAGCGGCATGGAAAGCATGCTGGGCAAGCTGAACCTGATCACCCGGGAAGAATTCGACATCCAGCAGGCAGTGCTGATGCGTACCAGAGCCAAGGTGGAAGCCTTGGAAAAGCAGGTTTTCGCACTGGAGAAAATGCTGGAAAACAAGTAAGCCAGCACCAACCAGGCCACGGAAGGTTATGTCACTCGCAACCACTTATTGCCGCGCAAGCGTTGGCATCGAAGCCCCGCTTGTTACCGTAGAAGTCCACCTGGCCAACGGCCTGCCCGCGTTCGCCATCGTCGGCCTGCCGGAAAAGGCCGTGCAGGAAAGCCGCGACCGGGTACGCAGCGCCCTGATCAATTCCGGATACGAATTTCCTGCCCGGCGCATCACCGTCAATCTCGCACCAGCCGACCTGCCCAAAGAAGGAGGGCGCTTCGACCTGCCTATCGCCATCGGTATCCTCGCCGCTTCCGGACAAATTCCCCGGGAGGCGTTGAACGGCTGCGAGTTCACCGGCGAACTGAATCTGTCCGGGGATGTCCGCCCCATAACCGGAGCGCTTCCTGCCGCCATTGCCGCCCGCGATGCAGGGCATAGCCTGTTCCTGCCCCTTGCCAACCTGGCCGAAGCCAGCCTGATCCAGAAAAGCTGCCTGTACTCCATCGAGCATCTGCTGCAACTGAGCAATCACCTGTGCGGCAGATCCCGGTTACAGCCGGGACTTGCGCCGGTGCAGGCGGAAAGCAGCTATGCTGGCATGCCCGACCTGGCCGACGTTCGGGGACAGGCACAAGCCAAACGCGCCCTTGTGATCGCAGCCGCTGGCGCCCATAATCTGGTATTTAGCGGCCCGCCCGGCAGCGGCAAATCCATGCTCGCCAGCCGCCTGCCCGGCATCTTGCCGCCCATGACGGAAAACCAGGCACTGGAGCATGCCATGATTCAATCCATCAGTGGCCTGGCTTTTAATCCCCAGCGCTGGAAACAGCGCCCATATCGACACCCACACCACACCGCTTCTGCCGTCGCCTTGGTCGGTGGCGGCAGCAATCCCCGTCCTGGCGAGATCAGTTTGGCCCACAACGGAGTTTTGTTCCTGGATGAATTTGCGGAATTCCCCAGGGGTGTGCTGGACGTATTGCGCGAACCCCTGGAAACCGGTGTCATCAACATCTCCCGCGCCAGCCGCAGCGCCGAATACCCCGCCCGCTTTCAACTGGTTGCCGCCATGAATCCCTGCCCCTGCGGTCATCTCAGCGATCCCGTCAAGGCCTGCCGTTGCACTGCGGAACAGGTTGCCCGCTATCAGGGCAGAATCTCTGGCCCGTTGCTGGATCGTATCGACCTGCAGGTGCAGGTGCCTGCGCAAGCCGCCGAAACTATTCTTTCAAAATCAGGGGATGCCCCGACCAGCGCCCGGATTCGGGAGAAAGTCATCGCCGCCCATGAACTGCAATTGCAACGCCAAGGCTGCAACAACGCGCACTTGCAGAACAATGCACTGGAACAACATTGCAAGCTGGACAAAGCCAGCCGCGCCCTGCTGATACAGGCCATGGACAAGCTCGGGCTGTCCGCCCGCGCCTACCATCGTATCTTGCGGGTGGCACGCACCATTGCCGATCTGGGACAGCAGCAGGATATACAGCTCAAACATGTCACCGAGGCCATTGGCTATCGGCGCATGGATACCACAAGGCAGTCAAAGTAACTTCCAGTGATCCCACCTGTTTCAACCTGCGGTTTTTTGCGATAATCACCACCCGTCCTAATCACCCTTCAGGGTATAACAATGAAATCTTTCTCTATTGGCATTTTCCTGGTCATTCTCGCCTGGTTGCCCGCTGGCAATGTGGTTGCAGAAGAGGCGCCACCACAGGTCGTGGTCATGCTTAGTACCGGCGATCCCCAGGTTGCAGGCATGGCGCTGCACATGGCCTGGGGCATGAAGCGCATGACCAACTCGGAAATCACAGTGGTTCTTGGCGCCGACAGCTTGCAATTCGCGCTGAAAGAAGGCAACAGCCCCATGTTCCCGCCAAAGAAGAAAAACATGCGTGCGGTAATGCAGGATGTTCTTGCCCAGGGCAGCAAGGTCTATGTCTGCTCCATGTGCGCCTTCGCCCAGCAGATCAAGCAGGAGCAACTGCTCGACGGCATCAGCATCGAGAACGGCGGCGTGATCATGCCCCTGCTGGCGGATCCGAAGATCAAGGTACTCAGCTTCTGATTGCATTTGCGCAGGAGACAGATTTCCTGCGCCCCTGTTGCGGCAGTTGCTTGCCGGCGCAATAACTGCAAGAATAAAGTCTTCTATCCTGAATGCGAACCAGGAGACCAGGTATGGATGGAAGAACAATTATTTTTCCGGCGCTGGCAATGGCAGCAATCACCTTGCCCTCCGCCGGCTCGGCTGAATCTTTCGGCTTGAACCCTCCTTGCGCCGCCGGCAGCGGCACCGACTATCCGGTCGGTCCCGGGCAAAGCTACGCAAGCCTGGCCGATATTCCCTGGGACAGCCTCGGGCCAGGGGATACGGTACGCATCCACCACAAACCAACCCCTTACAAGGAAAAAATCGTCATCCGCACCAGCGGCGCCGAACAAAACCCTATACGCATTTGCGGCGTCAAGGGCGCCAACGGAGAACGCCCGATTCTCGATGGCGACGGGGCGGTCAACGATCCCGATGACAGCGCCGCCTATACCACCTACACCCCCATGGAAGGCCTGGCAATGATCATGATCTATAACCAGGATTATGACCTCAAGGACAGCAACATCATCATCGACGGCCTGCATATCAAAAACGCCAAAAACACATTCAGCTATACCCGCACGGATAACAGTGTACACAACTATGAAAACGGCGCCGCCTGTATCCGCATCCAGGCAGGGGACAACATTGTCATTCGTGACAACGAGATTGAGAACTGTGGCAATGGCATATTCACCATGTCGCAGGGATACAACGAAGCGCATCTGACCCGGAATCTTCTCATCGAGGGGAATCATATCCACCAAAGCGGTCAGGCTGGCAGTTACCGGGAACACGGGCTGTATATCCAGGCTATCGGAGCCACCTATCAGTACAACCGCTTCGGCTCCAATGCTTCTGGGGCAGGCGGTGCAACCCTGAAAGAACGTGTAGCCGGGTCGGTTATCCGCTACAACTGGTTCGAGGGAAGCAGTTCCCGTTTTGTGGATCTGGTGGAAGTTGAAGATGCCGCTCCCTGGTACCTTGTCAAAGAATATCTCAATGAACTGGGATGCACCGACATCAACAGCTGCCAGGGCATTGATCCTGACCGGTTGAAAAAGGTTCAGGAAGCAGAAGCGATGTACCGCAAAACCCATGTCTACGGAAACTTCTTTGATCATATTGGCAGCCAGACCACAGCCGGAAGCTTGGTTCATTACGGCTGGGACAATGATATTGCACTGGCCAGGGAAGGAACCCTGTATTTCTACAATAACACGGTCTCCATACAGGAAGACCTCAGCGACTCCTGGCGTTTCCGCTTGTTTGAAATGCGCAACAATTTTGGTGGCACACCAAAGTCACAGGAAACCATCGAAGCATTCAATAACATCCTCTACTACCGGAATGAAACGCAGGGAGAAGAACCTGCCTATCTTTGCATGAGCGGCTCCGGCGGAACCGTCAATTTTGGCACCAACTGGATCAGCAATTTCAACCCGGGCGACAGCTTCGCCAATTGTTACTACAGCGACCCCGCCGATGTGCCGACACTGAACGGCCTGGACAACCTGATTGACGGAACAGATGCACCAGCACCCGTCGATTCTTCGCTGCAAACCAGGGACACGCCCCTCGTCGTGGGCAAGGCGCAAACAATACCGCCTGCGGCAAGACCTGTAAACCACGAATACAGAATCCATCAGAACCGGAATGATCGCCTTTCAGTAAGCGACCTGGGCGCAATGGAAACCAATGGAAGTAGTGGAAATTTTATCTTTGCAGACGGATTTGAGTAAGGGACAAGCCGAATATTTCAGGTATCATTGGATGTCTGAACCCACCTCCGTCCAGCCCCATGCTTCACTTCCAGAGTCTCAGCCTGCGCCGCGGCAACAAGTTGCTGTTCGAGAATGCCAACTTTCAAATCCATCCGGGTCAAAAAGCTGGCATCACCGGAGCTAATGGCACGGGCAAATCCAGCCTGTTCGCCCTGATTCTGGGCACACTGCATGCTGATTCCGGAGAGTTGAAGCTCCCCAAAGACTGGGTAATCGCCTGGGTGGCTCAGGAAACACCCCGGGATTGGCGCCCGGCAATCGAATATGTACTCGATGGCGACCGGGAGCTGCGACAGATCGAGAAGCAGATTTCCATGGCGGAAATACAAGGAGACGGCCATCAGCTTGCGCTCCTGCATGGTCAATTTGAAAGTATTGGCGGCTATCAGGCCCGCAGCCGTGCCGGACAACTGTTGCATGGTCTGGGGTTTACACCAGGAGACGAGGATCGGCCGGTCACGGATTTCTCAGGAGGCTGGCGCATGCGCCTGAACCTGGCGCGGGCGCTGATCTGCCGTTCCGACCTGCTGTTGCTGGACGAGCCCACCAACCATCTGGATCTGGATGCGGTGATCTGGCTGGAGAACTGGCTGCGGCGCTATGCGGGCACACTGCTGCTGATTTCCCACGACCGGGAATTTCTCGACGCCGTTGCCGGCCACATTGCCCATATCGAACAGGGCAAACTCACCCTGTACAGCGGCAACTACAGCGCCTTCGAACGCATCCGTGCCGAGCAACTGGCCAGCCAGCAAGCCGAGCACCAGAAGCAACAGCGTGAGATCGCCCACATCAAATCCTATGTGGACAGGTTTCGCGCCAAGGCCACCAAGGCCAGACAGGCACAAAGCCGCCTGAAAGCGCTGGAGCGCATGGAACTGATTGCCCCGGCGCATGTAGACTCCCCATTCCATTTCTGCTTTCGCCCGCCAGAGAAAAACCCCAATCCCCTGCTGCGACTGAGCAAGGCCACTGCCGGTTATGACGGCAACGCTATTGTCTCTGATGTCAGCATGAGTATTTCTCCCGGTGACCGCATCGGACTTCTCGGCCCCAATGGCGCGGGCAAATCCACCTTCATCAAGCTGCTGTCCGGAAAACTTCCGCTCATGCAGGGCAAGCTCGAAACCGCCCAGGATCTGAAAATCGGCTACTTCGCCCAGCATCAGGTGGAACAACTGCACCCGGAGCACTCGGCACTGGAGCATCTCACTCAGCTTGATCCCCTTGCGCGGGAACAGCAATTGCGTAATTACCTGGGCAGCTTCGGTTTCATGGGTGACAAGGCGATGGAAAAAACCGCGCCCTTTTCCGGCGGTGAGAAATCCCGCCTGGCCCTAGCCTTGCTCATCTATCAGCGGCCCAACCTGCTGCTGCTGGACGAACCCACCAATCATCTGGATCTGGAAATGCGCCAGGCGCTCGCTTCTGCATTGCAGGACTTTAGCGGCGCCATGATCATCGTTTCCCATGACCGCCACCTGCTGCGCGTCAGCACCGATGAATTGCTGATGGTGCATAGCGGGCAGGTGCAGGAGTTTTCTGGCAGCCTAGACGACTACCCGGCATGGCTGGCGGCCCAAAACAACATGGCGGGGGGCAACGAAACAACAACTGGCAGCAACCGGAAGCAGCAGAAACGCGAATCTGCCACCCGCAGGCAAACGCTTCAGCCCCTGAAAAACAAAGTGGCCAGTGCCGAGAAGAAACTGGAACAGCTGCATTTGCGGCAACAACAGCTTGAAACACAGCTCGCCGATACCAGCCTGTACGAGCCATCAAACAAGAACCAGCTGAAACAACTGCTGGCAGAGAAAGCCCGGACAGACCAACAGTGCGAAGAACAGGAAACACGATGGCTGGAGGCATCAGAAGCCCTGGAAACCACACAAAAACAAGCAAACCTCACCTCGCCCTGAAGTTTTCCTCTGCTGGACATGACCTGAAGCAAGGAAAACCCCAGGCAAGAGAATAGAATGTTAGGTCATTGTTTTTTGAAAAATAAACACGAGGCATAACAAGGCGCCAGGTACGAATGGCACTTACTTAAGCAAAAAACCATGGTCATTCCGGCGCAGGCCGGAATCCAGGATCTTGGGAATATGTGGCCGTCCTGGATCCCGGCCTGCACCGGGATGACGAATAACGAGATCTTTGGCTTAAGTAAGCGCCATTCACGTCAGGTACATAGTCCCCATTCCAATGCAAAAGCCCAGCATAAATACCATAACCGTCAAAAACCTCGTCAACTTCCTGTTGATCCTGGCGGTGATCCTGCTTGGCGTCACTGCCTTGAACTTTCGCAGCCTTTCCCAGCATGCCATACAAAACCAGGCGCTGGCCCATGCCGAGCTGGTTCGGGCTGGCCTCACGGCGCATATGAAAGCCGGCATCATGGACAAGCGGGATTACTATTTGGATGAAATAAAAAGCCTTCACCAAATCAACAAGCTGCGCGTCATTCGCAGCCAGGAAGTGGTCAGCCAGTTTGGCCCGGGCAGGAGCACTGAAAGCCTCGCTGACGACTTCGCAATAAAAGTGCTGGAAACCGGGCGGCCGCTTTTTGAAAGCAAGGAATGGAGCTTTCTCCCCACCATGCGAGCCATCATCCCCTATATTGCCAGCAGCAAGGGGGTGCTGAACTGCCTCAACTGCCACAAGGTCGCCGAGGGCACGGTGCTTGGTGTGGTGGATATCGAGTTGGACATATCTGGATACCGCAACCACTCCATCTATGTGCTGGCAATCATGGCTCTGTTGTCCATGCTGTTTCTGGTGCTGATCATTCTCAATACCCGCCGCACCATCAACAGCCATGTGCAGACACCCCTGGAAACCCTCATCAACCACGCCATGGAAGCCTACCAGAAACATACGCCAGTGAGTCCGGATCAGTTCAAGACCAGGGAATTCGCCAACGTCGCCCAGGAAATCAACTTGTTCACTTCCGACATCATCGCCCACCAGGAAATGCTCAAGGAAAAGAACCGGGAGCTGATCGCTCTAAATGACGAAATCGAGAGCACCCTGCGCGAAACCATCTATACCATGGGCGTCATCGAGGAACAGCGCTCAAAAGAAACCAACAACCATACCCGGCGGGTCATGCTTTTCAGCCAGCTCATGGCGCAAAAGGCAGGGCTTGCCGAAAGCGATACCGACCTGCTGACTGCGGCCTCGCCCCTGCACGATATCGGAAAGCTCGGGATTCCGGACAAAATTCTGCTCAAACCGGGCCGCTTTACCGAAGAAGAATTTCTGCAAATGCAAAACCACACCAACATCGGCTTTTCCATGCTGAAGCATTCCAGGCGGGAAGTGCTCAAAGCAGCCGGAATAATTGCATTGCAACATCACGAAGCCTGGGATGGATCCGGGTATCCCCAGGGACTCAAAGGAGAGGAAATCCATATCTACAGCCGCATCGTTGCACTGGCCGACGTTTTTGATGCACTCCATACGAAGCGGATCTACAAGGAGGCGTGGGAACTCGACAAGGTAGTGGCCTGGATCAGGGAACAGCGGGGCAAACGCTTTGACCCGGCGCTGGTCGATCTTTTTGTGGACAATCTGGATGAATTTTCCGCGCTCGGCGATCGCGACGAGAGCAGCATCCCCGGTGCCGGATGCGTTTCGCACTGAGTAACCGTGGGTTCAGGTAACAAGAAAACAGCAGAACGAAGCCCGAGCGGTGACTGTCCCGGCGATGCGGGCTAGGGCTGTTTACAGCTTTCCAGCAATGTACGCATACCGTCCAACCCCAACTCCCGCAACAAGGCGACATTTCGTTGGGGAATCGACTCAGGATCAGGCCAGCTTTCCAGGGCTGCCGCCAATCCATCCTGGCGAATCAAATGAAACATGGGATAGGGTGAACGATTGGTATAGTTGGCGGGATCACCCGTTTCCATTCCTGCAAAACAATAGTCCGGGTGAAAACTCGCCAGTTGCAGCATACCCTCCAGGCCCGCCTCTTCCAGCGCTGCCTGGGCGTCTTCGAGCACATCCAGGTAGCAGTCAAAATCACTCAACCCCTGGGAGACGATGAGCAATCCCGTTTCCGCCTCTTCCGGCGGCAGTTGGGCAAAATCCGCCAGCTCCCGGATCAGGGCGGCATACACGGCATCGTCTTCCACGGCGTCACACAGCTGATAGCGAATGCTTCCCGCCTCGAAGGGCACCCGGGCAAAGGGGCAGAGATTCAGGCCAATCACCACCTTCTTTACCCAGCAACGGGTTTGCGCAATTGCATCTGTCATTCCAGAATCTCCACCGGCAATCCTGTTTGCAGCCGCCCCGGAGCGTCATGGATGAGGTTTTGGCCGAAATAGACGTTATTTCCCCGTTTCCGATAGGTGGCAAGTGTTTTCAGGGGTTCCTTGCCCGTGCGCTGCCCGGTTTCGGGATCTACCGTGGGAATGGCGCAGCGCGAACAGGGCTTGACCACACGGAATTCCATATCGCCAATACGAATGCGCTTCCAACCATCTTCCGCATAGGCTGCACAACCCTCGACCACCAGGTTGGGGCGAAAACGCGCCATGGGCAAAGACCGCCCCATGCGCCGGTTCAAATCTTCCAGGGAGGCCCGGGAAATCAGCAGAAAGGGGAAACCATCGGCGAAGCCCACCTGATCTTCGCTTTGCGCATACTCTTGATCCACCCGGCGAATCTGTTTCTCCGGCAAATACACCAAGCGGCAGGGAATATCCAGAAACTTACTCAACCACCGATCCGCCGTCCGGCTCATCACCCTGGCAACGCACAAATCACGCCAGATCTGCACCTGCAATTCTTCTTCGGAATCCGCCTGCAGCTGCAAATCCGGCATACCGGGCGCGCCAAGAAGCAAACCGGATTCTTGTATGCGGGGGCGCACCAGCGCCATGCGCGGCTGCTCCCGCTGGGTCAGAAAGCGGCCTTCTTTATCCACCAGCATCCAGTGGCGGTCATAAAGCAGCCCCCGAACATCCACTTCCATGGTGGTCAGGCGCTCCCCGCGAAAAGACTTCACCGGGTAGCGGTACAATCCACTGAGAACAAAGCTCAAAAACCGATCCCTATACCGATGCCACGATAACCGCCACTGCCAAGGCCTATGCCCAGGTTGACCCTGGGCTTGCCGCGGCCCTCAAAGGAGCGGGAACCCGGCCAGCGCCGGATCTCTTCCACCTGCAGGGAGGGAAAACGGTAATCCGCCGCCCCCACCTTGCCGTCTATGTAGCCGAGCATAGACCCGGTCGCCGTAACCAGTTGTCCATGGGGGTACTCGGCGGGTTCGAGAAAACCGGAATACTCCGCAATGAACCGCCCCTGTGTACCGCCATGGACATCCGGCTTCCCCTTCGCGCCCAGGGCGTAGGCCATCACTTCCACCAGGGTGCGATCCTTCAAGTTCTTTACCGACAAGACCTTGCCACCCCAGGTAAAGGTTTTGCCCTTGACGCTGCTGTCGGCACTGAGGGAAAGAGTCGCTGGCGTTATGCCGGAAGATTGCACCCCGCCTTTGCCGGCGCAACCGGCCAGCAACAGCAAGGACAGGGAAAAAACCAGGAGGCGCATACTCACCACCAGTACGGATAGTCGGGATAACCCCACCATGGATACCCGCCCGGATAACGCCTCCACCCATAATAGGGCGGATAGGGATAGTAGGGATAGTGATCACGAAGCTTCTTTTTTGGCCAGCGGTGGACATCATTTACATTCACCACAGGATAAGAATAGGGATATTCCCCGACATTCCGCACTTCCACGCCCGAGACAATCCCACTCACCGTGATACGCTGGCCCTGGGGAAATTCTGACGGTTCCCGAAAACCGGGGAAACGGGCGACAAAGCGCGCATCCACCGGACTGTTTTTCACCGGCTGGCCATCCTTCTTCAGCG
>JALWMK010000119.1 GCA_027083925.1 Sedimenticola sp.
TATAGCCCCACTCGTCCATGTCCTCGAACATGCGTTTGCGGCCAAATCCGGGCAGATGGTCTGCAAGCAGGATCTGTAAATAACAGACGCTGTTCTCTTCATCATAGCCACCACCTGCATCCGTGTGTAGCTGCTGCCTTCTCTCATTGTCCATGCAAACATAGTGGCAGGTTTCGTGAAATGCAGAATGCAGGGGTGTATCGCTGCGCACCAGTAGCGTATCGCCAATCAGCCCGGCTTCCGGGGTGCCAAAATGGGAGCCTGGAACAGGGCTGCCATGCGCTACCTGCTCCAGTTGCATCCCGTATTTTTCGATCAGGCCGGCAAGGGATGCGCCTGGCGGATCGCTGCATAGCAGAACCCCCATTCAGCATTGTTCCCAGGGCAGCCCCCGAAAGCGCCAGCCATTGATGGTGCTGCGTTGGTGGTGTTCATTCAACTCGCCTTCAAAGCCTTCATCCACATTGTAGATATCGGTCAGGCCGCCATCCAGCAAATGCTTTCCTGCATCCAGGGAGCGCTTGCCGCTACGGCAGATGAGAATCACCGGGGCACAGGGGTGTTCCTTGTCGCAGACCACGCCGCCGAGCAGCAGCTTACGGATATCGGTGACGAAGTCCGGGTTGATCTCCCAGTTGGGTTCATCGATCCAGGGGACATGCACTGCACCTACCGGGTGCCCGACGAACAGAAACTCCATGCTGGAGCGGACGTCAACCAGCACCGCACGCGGGTTGTCCTGCAGGAGCTGGTGGGCTTCTTCGGCTGAAAGACTCGATGGCAAGGATGTTTCCATAGTGTTTTCCGGATAATATGATCAAATCTTGGGAATTATAGAACATGGTTGAGCATGAAAACCCGTTTGTTGCGTTTTTTTATTCGTTTTCTGGGTATTTTACCCTTGCCATTGCTAAGAGCCGGCGGGCGGCTTGCCGGTTGGCTGGCATACCGTATCCCGAATCGGGAACTGGCGAATGTCCGCATCAACCTGAATTTGTGCTTTCCCGAACTGTCTGCGCCTGAGCGGGAGGTGTTGCTCAAGACCACATTGCAGGAAAACGCCATCACCCTGCTGGAAATGCCGGCCGTCTGGTATGGTGAAACGGATGCCTGGCTGAAGCGTCTGGACATGGGAGCCGTGGCGGATGATATCCGCCGCCTCATGCAACAAGGCAAGGGGGTGGTGGTGGCCATGCCGCACCTGGGCAACTTTGAAATCAGTGCGCATTTTTTCGGCGCCATCGGCAAGGCAACGGGGCTGTATCGTCCCCCGCGCAAAGAGGGTCTGGAATCGCTAATGCTGGAAGGGCGTAATCGCCCGGGGCAGAACCGGATGGTGGCGACGGACAGGCAGGGTATCAAGGCCTTGTACCAAGCGCTGGACAAAGGGGAACTGATCGTCATCCTGCCGGATCAGCAGCCGAAAACCGCCAAGGGCGGCGGTGGTGTATTTGCACCTTTTTTCAGCGTGCCGGCGCTGACCATGACCCTGGTGAATCGCTTTGCCCGCAAGACCGGTGCGCCGGTGTATTTCATCGCCTTTGTGCGCACGGGTGCAAAGCCGGAATACAAGGTAATCGGCCTGCAGGCTGGGGATGCCATTGCCAGCAAGGATGCAGAAGTGGCGGCCACGGAGCTGAACGCGGGTGTGGAGCAACTGGTGCGACAATTTCCGCACCAGTATCAGTGGACCTACCGGCGCTTTCAGGCACAGCCCGATGGTGTGAACCCCTACAAGAAGAGCTGAGCATCACCTGTATTGGCGCCGGGTCAATAATAACCTGAACCCACGGATTCAGGAACAAGAAAGCTCACGCAACTTTTTCCAGATGTTGCGCCTTGGCCTGCCGAGCCTTTTCCGCTTCTTCTTTGGAATAGGCCTTGCCTGACCAGAGCATGTCATAGGCAATTTCTTCGTTTCCGTTTTCACACAGCTCCAGCACTTTCTCGAATAGTGGCTGGAAGGTCTTGCTGCGATGGGATTGCTCGTGATTCTCGAAGCTGTCCCAGAAAGTGATGATCAGGGCTTCCCGATCTTTGAGTGGGCTTTCCACTGTTTGGCCGATGGTGCTGCCCTCGTTGGAAATGTTGCCGCTGTTCAATGTGACCAGACCGCCAATAAAGCCGGTATCCGAGTGGTAGGTTTTCACGTTTTCACACAGATAGGCAACCCGTTCCTGCAGGTCGTCGATGCTGAATTCAGGTTTCAGGATCACGCGGTTGACGGTAACGATGCCGTCATGGGGGAAGTTTTCTATCAATGCAGACATGTGCTCTCTCCTCTTGTTCATTAACAGAATTTGTTCATGTATAGGCATGAGACATGGAATAGAAGTATTAGTTCATTATTAAAAACTAATATACTTTGTGTGGGCTTCTGCCCGTGACCTGGCGGGGGTCAGCCGGGCCTTTCTATGGGGCTGCTCAGGGACAGATCCGTGGTATCGAGATACAGGATGCTGCCGGAAATGGTGAGCTGCCATTCGAAGCGGCGAGGGAGGGAGCGGGCCAGCGGTTCGACCAGTTCCCGGCTCAACGAAATGACCTGCCCCGTGAAATCAGGCAATTTGTTGCCGTGCTGCCTTTTCCAGCGCAATAGCAACCCGTCATGGGTGACCACAGAAACCCGGGATGTATGCCTGGCAGCCTTTTGCAGGCGGTTGAGGGCGGGGGTGCCCACATCGATCCAGTGCAGGATATGACCGCTTTGATCCTGAACGGCCAAGTCCGGTGCGTCTCCCTGGCTCAGACCCCCCTTGCGGAATGCCAGGCCGGGTTCGTACAGAAGTGCATAGGCCAGCAGGCGCAGCACCAGGCGCTCCGGTTTTTCGGAAGGATGCTGGGGCGTAGAAAGCACCAGGGTTTCATAGCACGGCCGATCGGTATCGGAAAGCTGTATGCGCCCATGGTAGAGCAGGCTTCCCTGGGCCACTACTTGATCCAGTCGATGAGGTGATGATCCAGCTGGCCGGCATCATCTTCGCAGATTGTGCGGCCTGTAATGCCATTGCCTGACCGGAATACCGTGCCGGGATCGCCGGATAGCAGAGGATGCCAGTCCGGCAATGCCTTGCCTTCGGCCAGCAGCCGGTAGGCGCAAGTGCTGGGAAGCCAATAGGGGTCTTCCAGCTCCTTGAGCGTTATGCTGATGCAGTCCGGCACCCGGGCAGACCGATTGGCGTAATCGCCGCAGCGGCTGGTTGGAATGTCCAGCAGCCGGCAGTGTACGTTGGTGAAGTAGATCTCCCGGGTGTCTTCATCTTCCAGGCGGTGCAGGCAGCATTTTGCGCAACCGTCGCACAGGGCTTCCCACTCTTCGGCAGACATCTCAGCCAGGGTTTTGTGCTTCCAGAATGTGTTGGTCAAGTTGGTCATAGCGGCTATTTTACCTGCTTCCTACCCATAATCTACCCATTGTTATGCACAAGCCGGGTCGACAGAGGATATTTTCGCTTGGTTAGAGGGTGACTCAAAGGTTGGCTGTCATGAGTTGCTCATAATATATTGTATTTAAAGCAGATAATTATAATTGAATGAAAGTTGGTCAATGTAAGCAGCTTCCAGCGCTGACGGGAACTTGCCTTGATTTCCTCATCTTTTCCACAAAGTTATCCACAGGATATGTGGAAAACCATAGCTGCACAAGCGATTCCCTGAATGATGCCCCGGGAGTGCTGCACAAGTGCCATATTAAGGTAGAATGCCGCATCATTGACGATCCCCTATCCGGAGAGCAGCGCTGGCTTCCCTGTTCAAATCCCTGACCACCGTAGGCGGCAACACCATGATTTCCCGTGTGTTGGGTTTTGTCCGGGATCTGGTGCTGGCGCGGGTGTTTGGCGCAGATGCCGCCACGGATGCTTTTTTCGTGGCGTTCAAAATACCCAATTTCCTGCGCCGTTTGTTTGGCGAGGGAGCTTTCGCTACGGCTTTCGTTCCTGTACTCATGGAGTATAAGGAACAGCGTTCTCATGCAGAGTTAAAAGGGCTGGTTGATCATGTGGCCGGCACCCTGGGGTTGGTTTTGCTGGTGGTGTCATTTCTGGGGGTGTTGGCGGCGCCGTTGATCGTGTCTGTGTTCGCTTTCGGCTGGGTGCTGGATGGTGCCACGGAGAAGCTGGATCTGGCGACGCAGATGCTCAGGCTTACCTTTCCCTACCTGTTGTTTATTTCCCTCACGGCCTTCGCCGGAGGTGTGTTGAACGCGCACAACCGGTTTGCCGTACCGGCGTTTACCCCGGTCTTGCTGAATTTGTGCCTCATCGGTGCGGCCTTGTGGTTGGCGCCGCAGATGCAGCAGCCCGTCGTGGCGTTGGCGTGGGGCGTGCTGGTTGCAGGAGTGGTGCAGTTTACTTTTCAGCTCCCTTTTCTGTACCGGCTGAAGTTGTTTCCGGCTTTTAAGCCTGCGCCCAGCCATGAAGGCGTGGGGCGGATCATGAAGCTCATGTTGCCGGCCCTGTTTGCCGTGTCTGTGGTGCAAATCAATTTGCTGCTGGATACAGTGCTGGCTTCCTTTTTACAGACGGGCAGTATTTCCTGGCTGTATTATTCCGATCGCCTCATGGAGTTCCCTCAGGGAGTGTTAGGGGTAGCGCTGGCTACGGTGATTTTGCCAAGCCTTTCCCGGCGTCATGCAGCAGCGGATGGCAAGGCGTTCAGCCATACACTGGATTGGGGATTGCGCACAACCTTGTTGCTGGGGGCGCCTGCTGCAGTGGGCCTGGCGGTGCTGGCCGGCCCCATGATTGCCACGCTGTTTCTTTCCGATCGCTTCGATATGCGGGATGTGGATATGGCCAGGCTGAGCCTCATGGCCTATTCCCTGGGATTGCTGGCATTTATTCTGATCAAGGTGCTGGCGCCTGGCTACTTCGCCCGCCAGGATACCAAGACCCCGGTGAAAATCGGCCTTATCGCCATGGCGGTGAATATGGTGTTCAACCTGATGCTGATCTTTCCCCTGCAGCATGCCGGGCTGGCGCTGGCGACCAGCTTGTCAGCCTTCGTCAATGCAGCTTTGTTGTTCAGAGGGTTACGCAAGAGTGGCGTTTACCATCCCGGGAAGGAGTGGCCGTGGTTGTGGTTAAAGGTCATGTTTGCTTCTGCGGGAATGGCAGGAGTCATTCTATGGGGCATGCCTGAGCTGGGGGAATGGGCCGGGGTTGGCGTGGGGACACGCGTCATTTGGCTGGGGTCGTGGATTGGTATCGGTGCATTGACGTACTTTCTGCTCCTGCTCCTGTTCGGCATTCGCCCGCAACATTTTCGAAATGCGGGGCGAGCATAAATACTGGAATCGTTGTAAACTATTTTGCTGGGGAGTCATTGGGTTAAGCGGTGCTGGAAATGTTGCAGGCGGGATTGTTCCGATTTTTTGTGTTGGGTAATGTGGTGTTGCTGGGTGGTTTGAATGTCGCTGCCGCGACTGAGTCGGCTTCGGAAGCGGAAGACAAGAATCTTCTGTTGATGAAACATGGTGCAGTAGTACTGGCGCATACCGGGCAATATAGTATGGAATATCCTGTCAATGCCATGTTTGACGGCCGTTCGCAAGACTACTGGGCCAGCGCGGCCCCCGGTCCCGGGGGCTGGCGCCCTCAAAGTTTTGTGATCGAGTTGCAGCAGCGGTACCGCCTGGACAAGCTGGTTGTGGACAACCGGGAAACGGACGAGGAAGGTTATCCGGGCGTTTCTGCGCGGGAGGTGCGGTTTTCCGTCTCTACAGAATCACCAAAATCTGGCTGGAAGCCTGTTGCAACCATCGAGGCATTGCAGTTTTCCCGCAAGGAGGTGGCTCTTTCCCGGCCGGTGGAAGCGAGGTGGATGAAAGTTGAAGTCTTGTCCAATTACGGATTTGCACTTACGGAAATCAACGAGCTGGAAGCCTACGGGAAACCGCTAGGCCAGGGCGCTCCCTTTATGGAAGCAAGCGGCATTTATCGAACAAACTATGGCCTGCTCAAACTGGAGATCGACGGGGATAAGGTGACAGGTTGCTATGAAATGGACAAAGGGTACGTTCATGGTACTACCAATGGACGGGTGTTTGACCTGGAATGGATCGAGCATAAGGGTAAAGAACAGGGTACAGCCTTGCTGGTGCTGTCATCCGGCGGCTTTCTGAACGGCTTGTGGTATGACGCAGGCATCCTGGAGGGTCCCTGGTTTGGCACCAAGCTGGATGACGAGAGCAGCATCGACTGTGACCCCGTGAGCGCTGCCATGGGTGTGGGTTTTCACGCCGATACGCTAGTCAACCAGTAGCATGCAGCTTGTTCGTGGCCAGCACAACCTGCGTGCCCGGCATCAAGGCTGTGCCGCCACCATTGGCAATTTTGATGGAGTGCATCTTGGGCATCAGGCGGTTTTCAACGCATTGCGTGACAAGGCGAAGCAGTTGGCCGTGCCCTCGGCGGTTGTCCTCTTTGAACCACAACCCATGGAATTTTTTCAGCCGCAGCAGGCGCCGCCGCGTCTGACCCGTTTGCGCGAAAAGCTCATTCATATCCGCAGTTGCGGGATTGACCGGGTGATGCTGCTCGAATTCAACCAGCGGCTAGCCTCTCTTGCGGCAGAGAGTTTTGTACGGCAGATACTCGTAGACGGCCTGGGTGTTCGCCACTTGTATGTGGGTGATGACTTTCGCTTCGGGCGAGGACGCGAAGGGGATTTTTCCCTGTTGCAGCGGATGGGTGGAGAGCAGGGGTTCAGCGTGCAGGGCATGGATACCGTATGCCACGAAGACTGCCGCATCAGCAGCACCCGCATCCGTGAAGCGCTGGCGCTTGGCGATTTCTCCACCGCAGAGCTGTGCCTGGGACGCCCTTACCAGATTTGCGGCCGTGTGGGGCGTGGCGAACAACGGGGAAGGACGATAGGTTTTCCCACCCTGAACGTAAACCTGCACCGGTGCTCCAGCCCGGTGCAGGGGGTGTTTGCCGTGCGCGTTCAAGGGTTGGATGACGGGGATTTGCCGGGGGTCGCCAACGTGGGAATCCGGCCTACCATCCATGGAGGAGGCCGGCCCTTGCTGGAAGTCCATCTGTTTGATTTTGATCGCCAGGTGTATGGCAGTCAGATTGGCGTAACCTTCCTGCACAAGATCCGGGACGAGAGAAAATTTTCATCTTTTGAAGAACTGCAGCAGCAGATACTGCTCGATGCCGCCCAGGCGTGCAACATGCTGCAAACCAACCCAAACCAAACTACAGGATCTACAAGTCCGTGAGCAAATACAAGGACACACTCAATCTCCCCCAAACCGATTTTCCCATGCGTGGCAATTTGGCCCAGCGCGAGCCGCAGATGCTCAAGGAGTGGGAAGAGCAGAATCTCTACCTGAAGATTCGTGAAGCTCGTGCGGGGCGGGAAAAATCCGTACTGCATGATGGCCCTCCCTATGCCAATGGCGAGATTCATATCGGCCATGCGGTGAACAAGGTGCTCAAGGACATCATCAACAAGAGCGTAACCCTGGATGGTTATGATGCGCCCTATGTGCCCGGTTGGGATTGCCATGGCCTGCCCATTGAGTTGCAGGTGGAGAAAAAGATCGGCAAACCGGGGCGCAAGGTGAGTGCGGCAGATTTCCGCAAAGCCTGTCGCGCCTATGCGCAAAAGCAGGTGGACGGTCAACGCGAGGACTTCAAGCGCCTGGGAATTTTGGGGGATTGGGACAATCCCTATCTGACCATGGACTACACCCAGGAGGCTGACATCATCCGCTCCCTGGGGCGTATTGTCGCGGCAGGCCATGTGCACAAGGGCTCCAAGCCGGTGAACTGGTGTACCGACTGTGGTTCGGCGCTGGCGGAAGCGGAAGTGGATTATATGGACAAGACCTCTTTCGCCATCGATGTGGCGTTCGAGATGCTGGATGATGAAGCGTTGATGGCGCGCTGCCATTCCGTGCCGGGGGATCATGGTCATGGTTCCCTGTCGGTGGTGATCTGGACCACCACGCCCTGGACCCTGCCCGCCAACCAGGCCGTGGCGCTGAATCCTGAACTGGATTACGCCGTGGTGCAAACAGAGCAACGGCGTTTTTTGGTGGCGGAAGCCCTGATGAAGGACGCGCTGGCGCGCTGGGGCATGGATGACTACCGGGTCATCGCCTATGGCCGTGGTGAAGCGCTTGAGGGGCTGTTGCTCAAACATCCTTTCTATGACCGGGAAGTGCCCTTGATCCTTGGTGATCATGTCACCCTGGAAGCAGGGACGGGCGCGGTGCATACCGCGCCCGGCCATGGCCTGGAGGACTATGTTATCGGACAAAAATATCATTTGAAGGTGGACAACCCGGTGCTGGGCAACGGCTGCTTCAAGGAAGGCACCCCCTTGTTTGCCGGTGAACATGTGTTCGCCGCCAATGAAAAGGTGATCGAGGTGATCAAGGCGCGCGGCGCCCTGTTGCGGGAAGAGCGATTGGTGCACAGCTATCCGCACTGCTGGCGTCACAAGACGCCCATCATCTTTCGCGCTACCCCCCAGTGGTTTATCGGTATGGACAAAAATGGCCTGCGTGAGGCTGCGCTGGCGGAGATCGACGCAGTGGAATGGCTGCCGGACTGGGGCAAGGAGCGGATTCGCGGCATGGTGGAAAATCGCCCGGACTGGTGTATTTCACGCCAGCGTACCTGGGGCGTACCCATCACTCTGTTTGTCCACAAGCAAAGTGGCAAGCTGCATCCGGACACCGCTGCCCTGTTCGAAAAAGTGGCGCAGAAGGTGGAGCAGGAAAAAGGCATCGAGGCCTGGTTCCAGCTGAAGCCGGAGGATTTGCTGGGTGAGGAAGCGGGGGACTATGAAAAAGTTACCGATACCCTGGACGTGTGGTTTGATTCTGGCGTAACCCACGCCTGTGTACTGGATCGGCGCAAAGAGCTGCATCGCCCTGCAGAATTGTATCTGGAGGGCTCGGATCAGCACCGGGGCTGGTTCCAGTCTTCATTGCTGACTTCTGTCGCCATGACCGGCAAGGCGCCCTACAAGACCTGCCTGACCCATGGTTTTACCGTGGACGCCCAGGGCAAGAAAATGTCCAAATCCCTGGGCAACGTCATACGGCCGCAAAAGGTCACCAAAAATCTGGGGGCTGATATCATCCGCCTGTGGGTGGCGGCGACGGATTACCGCGCTGAGATGAGCGTTTCCGACGAGATCCTCAAGCGTACTTCAGATGCCTACCGGCGCATTCGCAATACCACCAGATTTCTCCTTGCCAACCTGTTTGATTTCGATCCCCGGCAGCACCTGCTGGCGGCAGAGGAGATGATCGAACTGGATCGCTGGGTGGTGGCCAGGGCGAACACCTTGCAGCAGGAAATCATCGAAGCCTATCGTGACTACAACTTTCATCTGATCTACCAGAAAATTTTGCACTTCTGTGTGGTGGATCTTGGTGGTTTCTATCTGGATGTCATCAAGGATCGCCAGTACACCATGCAGAAAGACAGCCAGCCCCGGCGTTCCTGCCAGAGCGCGATTTACCATATTGCGGAAGCCATGGTGCGCTGGCTGGCTCCCATTCTCAGCTTTACCGCTCAAGAGGCATGGCGGCATCTGCCCGGTGAGCGTAGCGAATCGGTTTTTCTGGAAGCCTGGTATGAGGGTTTGTTTGCACTGAAAGGCCGGGGGAACCTGGATGAGCAGGATTGGCAGCGGGTGCTTGAAACCCGTGCAGCAGTGAGTGGACAGCTGGAGCTGATGCGCAAGAATGGCGACATCGGCTCTTCCCTGGATGCAGAGGTCACCCTGTATTGTGATGATGCCCTGTATGCTTGTTTGGCCAAATTGGGTGATGAATTGCGTTTTGTACTGATTACCTCGTATGTGCAGCTGCGACCGCTGGCGCAGCGCAGCAGTGTGGCGGTGGATACTGAGCTGCAAGGATTGGCTGTGGAAGCCCTGGCCAGTATCCATCCCAAGTGTGTACGCTGCTGGCATCATCGCGAGGATGTGGGAACCAGCGCAGTGCATCCCGAGCTGTGTGACCGTTGCATAGAAAATGTGGACGGCGCGGGAGAAATCCGGCGTTATGGCTGATCGTCTGAAAGCGCGCCCGTATCTGTTGCTGGCGCTGCTGCTGCTGGTGCTGGATCAGTTGAGCAAACTCTGGGCGCTGTCGGTATTCGAACCCTATGAGGTGCTGCCCGTATTGCCGGTATTCAACCTGACCCTGGTTTTCAACTCAGGAGCGGCTTTCAGTTTCCTCAGTGATGCAGGGGGCTGGCAGCGTACATTCTTCATTGTACTGAGCAGCCTGATATCGATTGGCCTGGTGGTGTGGCTGATGCGCTTGCGTAGTGGGGAGCGGCTGACCGGCATCGCTCTGGGCATGATTCTTGGCGGGGCGCTGGGTAATCTGGTTGATCGTGTGCGCCTGGGTAAGGTGGTGGATTTTCTGGATTTTTACTGGCAGCAATGGCATTGGCCGGCCTTCAATGTCGCTGACAGTGCAATTACCGTGGGCGTGGTGATTATGCTGCTGGCATCCTGGACGCAAGCCGATCGCTGAATAGTACCTGAACCCACGGATTCAGGTCTTATTTATAACCCGGCAACAAAATATGACATACATCGTTGCCGATGAAATGGTCTCCTCCCAATCCTGCAAATCGGCGTCCCATTGCGCCATGACAGAGGTGCCCTGTACTTTGCCCCCACCGTTCCGGGATGCTGGAAGAACTGTCTGCGCCAGTTTGTACAATACTGCTCCTGCGCATCCTCGCGCTCGCAGCATGAGCACATCCATGTGCAAAAAAAACCCGATCACATCCTGTTGTGATCGGGGCTGTCGCCTGGCTTGGCTTGTTCATTCCTTGATTCTTCCTTGATTGTTCTTCCTTGTACGATTCCTTCCCTGACACATCCTTGTTATTGGCGACGGTTGTATTCTGCCGGTTTTGTTGTACCAGGTCTGTAGGGGAGGGTGTAAGTGCTTGTAGGGATATTCCTACAGCTGCAGGCAAAGCTGCTCCAGCCCTTCTGCGATGCGCGGGCCTGGCCTGGCCAGCGCCGGGGTGGCGAATATGATTCTGGCGTTGGTTTTCCGGCGTGTTGTTTCTGGCTGGCTGGTGACAATCACTTGCGCGGGGTTGGCCAGCAGACTTTCTGCAGAAACTGTAAACACCGCGCGTGGCATGAAGGAGTAAATATTCTGGAGACGGGCCAGTTGCAGAACTTCATTCAGCCAGTGTCTGCCGCCAATGGTCATGGGTGGATTTTGCCAGATTTCGTAATAGACTGTTTCCAGCGGTGCCCCATGTCTTTGCGGGCAGGCATCAGCCAGTCGTTTGATAAAGCGGTTTGCGGCATGTTTCCCCTTTTCTGCTTCCCCGACCAGCACTCCCATCTTTTCAAGAGTAGCGGCGATGGCTGACAGGTTCGCCGGTTCGCTCATGAATACGGGAATGGCGGAATCTGCCAGCCATCGCAAGTCTCCTGCGTGGTTTCCTGATGCCCAGGCGATAATCAGATCGGGTTTGTAGCCGAGAAGAGCTTCTTTGTCCAGCCCGCCAAGGGTATTGATTGCAGGAACATCCTGCAGGGAAGCGGGGTAGTCAAAAAATCGGGCTGCCGCAATGATCTTATGCCCGGATCCTATGGACAGCAGCATTTCTGTGGCATGGGGGGACAGGGTGATGATGCGCTCTGCCGGGGCAGGCAGGGTAATCTCCCGATCGAGGTCATCCCGTACACTGATTTCGCAGATCGCCGGATTCGCCAATGCCAGGAGGGTGAACAGGATTCCCTGTTGCAGCCAGCTGCTCATTGGCGTTCCAGCAGGGACAGATACCGGGGCCAGTCGAAAGCCGGGCCGGGATCGGTTTTTCTGTCTGGCGCAATATCCTCGTGGCCTGTGATGTGCTCTTTGCGGATTGCCGGAAATATTTCCATGATGGTTTTGCTGAGCCGGGCGAGGTTTTGATACTGGCTGTCTGTATAGGGGATATCATCAGCACCCTCCAGCTCGATGCCAATGGAGAAATCGTTGCAGCAACTGCGTCCCTGAAAACAGGATTCACCCGCATGCCAGGCACGTTTGTGCAAGGGAACGAACTGCAGGATTTCTCCGTCTCTTCTGATCAAAAAGTGGGCAGACACCCTGAGATGGTTGATTTTCCGGAAATACGGGTGCTGCGAAGGGTTCAGCCTGTTGAGAAAAAAATCCTCGATCCACGACCCGCCAAACTGCTTTGGGGGCAGGCTGATATTGTGAATCACCAGCAAATCCACCGGCGAGCCTGTCGGTCGATCATCACAATTTGGTGAAGGGCAGTGACGAGTGTTGGGCAGCCAGGATGGGGAGATATTCATGGTCGGGGCGATTGCGAACAAAGAGTGGCATTTATGAGGTATAATTCTTTTGGCTCAATGGGTTGTAAAAATGTTTTATATTTAACTTTAACCCACAGATTCAGGTTAAAATCAAGCTGTGCTTCATCTGTAATAACAGGGGTCTGTGCGTTGCTCGACCAAACCCGCAAGCCTGTACATGGTGATTGAATATACCCTACTATTTGGGCGGCAGGTTAAGGAATCTCTGAGTAATCCTGAGTGGCATGATGAGCGAGATGAAATTTTCGGATTCAAGGC
>JALWMK010000120.1 GCA_027083925.1 Sedimenticola sp.
GTGCCTTTTCTCGTCTGGCGGGGAAAGACCCTGCCCGGATCCATAGCGACTTCGGCGGCTTGCGGCCTGCCCATCGCCGTTGCCGGAACCTTGGGCTTCATGCTCATGGGAGCGGATGTGGGGGCAGGATCACCCACCGGCTTCGTGTATTGGCCTGCGGTTGTAGCCGTTGGACTGTTTGCTGTGCTTATGGCTCCGGTTGGCGCACGGTTGGCGCACCGCCTGCCAGTTCCGGAGCTGAAAAAATGGTTTGCCTTGCTGCTGGGGGTAGTGGGAATGCGCTTGCTGATCAGCGTGTATTATTAACCCGGCGACCAAATATGCCGTCCTCAGTGCTTCAAACCCGGGTGCACAATAGATCGTTGCCAGGTCAATAACTGGAATCCCAGAAGCTGCCTGCAGGTTCTGGGGGTGGTGGATCGGCCAGATTCAGACGAAGGAAGCGGATTACCCTTCCCTGATCATCCCGAAGGGCCAGGCGGTTGTCCTGTAACCGGTATGCAAACTGCTGAATCTGCCCGGTGTCAGCATCAATCAGCCGGAGACGCCCTGGCTGGATTTTCACATAGAAATTCCTGTATTGCTCCCGTGACCAGTACATGCGGGCGTACCCCCGTTTGATTGCCAGAAGAATACGGTTTTTGCTGACCCAGGCGCCTTCCAGCATATTGGGCTGTTGCGGCAGCGGAGAGGCGCCGCCAGGTGGTGCAGGATAGGGCGGCAGGTGATGTTGATAGCCAAAGGGGGCAGAGGAATACCCTATATGCCCGGAGAAGTCCTGGTAGAGGCGCATCGCTTCGAACATGCCCAGCATGAAACGCATCATTTCTACCCAGGGGCTGGAGTTGCTTCCGTTGCTGGCGCCTGCTGGCCCGATGAACAGGAGCAGAAAGAGGATTTGTGCGGTTTTTTTCACGGAAACGACTGCTGAGCGGCTGCGGATCCAATGATTATAATGCAATGATTAGACTCTTGAAAAAGTATGGAGTAAATTGTTGCGATTATCCTGGAATCTGGAGGTTTAAGGCATTGGCTGGAGAGAAAAACAAAGATGGAGAATCCCAGGAACTGCGCCGCTCCCTTGATGAGCTGCTGGCAGAGCGGAAACAATTGCTGGCAGTTTTTTGCCAAGCGGCAAATGCCAGCCAGGAGGATAGTGAAGAAAGTCGTACCCAGCTTTTTGCGCGCCTCTGTCAGCTATTGATGGATTATGCCGTCTTGTGGCAATTCGAGATCCATGATGTGCTGGTGCATTCTGCAGCAGAGTATTCTACTGCGGTGAAGGCGCTGAAACTGCACCAGCCCGTTATCCAGCAGGCAGCGAATAATGCCCTGGATTTCAATGATATGTTTGATGTCTTTGTGCAAGAGGGAAAAACTTCCCAAATGGAATCCCGGTTGTCTGTTCTTGGTGAATCCCTGGCAAACCGTTTTGAAGCAGAAGATCAGATTGTCCTGAACCTGTGAGGAATAACCATGGCGTTGCTTGATAGCTCGATTGACAAGAATTCAGCGGCATTGTTGCAGGATGAATTGATTGTCCCGAAAAGGAAGTCCCTGCGGCTGGATACCTTTCCCAGAGGAACGGACAATGCACGCATCGATGTGCGCCTGGAGCCATCGTTGAAAGCAGCCATTGAAGCAAGTGCGCGCTCCAGTATGGCCCGGCATATGCGTACCTGGCACCTGTCTGCAAGCAGTGAACTACTGGGTGAAGAGGAGGTGGCGGCCGAGCAGTTCCAGAAGGTGTTCAACAAGCTGAGCATTGTCACAGCGCAAAAGGCCAGAAAATCTTCCCGAAGAGAAGTGTATCAGCTGTTTATCCTTGCCGTGGTAAAGCAGATCTATCTGAGCGTGGATCAGCAATTGCGGGAATGCAGGGAAGATTTTGACGAGGATTCGCTCCTTGGTGAGCATTCTGCCAGTGGTCGGGTTTCCCGGCACGAAAAACTGTGGCGTTTCAGCCGGCACCAGTCCATGTTGCGCTATCTTGTGAGCCGTGAACTCATTGACCAGCTCCACAGCATGGAGCTGGTAGGCCGCAAACAGCGGAAAAGTGTGCTTGCCCTGTCCTGGCCGGTTGCAGAGGAAATGCTGTTCAACCCCTTGTTGCAGCTGAGTGATTTGAGCGATGAAGCCGCCTTTATCGAGATCTATCCCTTCCTGCTGAGTAAGCCTGAGATGTTCAGAAATTTTGAGCGGCTGGTGCTGGACGTATTCTGCCACTGGCTGCCGGACTGCCCGGTGCGGCGGTTGTCGGAGCAGCAGAATGATGATCTGAATACATTGCAGCTGCGCCGAGACAAAGGGGATTTTCCTGCCTATGCCCAGGTGGAAGCCTATCTGCGCGCAATCATGTCCCAATCTGAATACCAGCGGGCGGAAAACAGCTGGTTCGATGATCCCAGGAACCTGTCATGGCTGCTGGGAGGAGATGGGGATAAAGGACGGCCTGGTTTCTGGGATGAGGAACGCTGGCATGACTTCCAGGGCAATTTGCTGCAGGAACTGGAAAAAGCTTTTCACAGAAACGGCTTGCTGGAAATGATTTTTGCCAGCGCCATGGTGCCTGACCTGTATCGCAGCCTTGGGCGCAAGGGTGCGTTGCGCCTGCTCTACGAATACCTGCTGGACGGGCGCAGCAAAAAGGAATTGCTGCCGATATTGCAGCAATTCAAGGATATTTCAGACCTGGATCTCTATGTTGAGCGTATGGATGTGGTGCGCAGGGAAATCAAGCAGGCCACCCCCGGCCAGCGCAGAAACTGGCTGATCAAGGTGCTGGAAGGCTACGCAAACCTGCGGCGGGATCTGAAGCTGTCCTGGGAGATGTACCGGGCCATGGATCTGATCCACCTTTTGGAGAAGCCCAAAGATTTGGCATTGTCCCAGGCAAACGTGTTGTTGCAGGAATTTTCCCTGCAGCAGGAAGAGGAGGCGCCCGAGGTCAACGGGCATGTTATTCTCAAGGCCGACCTGCGAGGCTCGACGGAACTGACCGCCACCATGATCAGGGAGGGACTGAACCCGGC
>JALWMK010000121.1 GCA_027083925.1 Sedimenticola sp.
TGGCCCCCTCATCATGAGGACCAAACTGCACACCAATTCCTGCAGTACGATTCCCCATTGCGCCGACAGGCGTTATCCAAATCACCCTTCCCGCAACAGGAACACGCTCTGCATCATCCATAAGATTGAGCAGAACAAAGACATCATCTCCCAGTTCGTATTTCTTGATGGTCGGAATGAACAATCCGCCATTCTCTACGAAGGGCATATAGGCACGATACAGGGTATCTTTATCCTTGATGGACAAGTTGATGATACCTTGCTGGAATCCCGGCATGGCCATGGTCAGCTCTCTCCGTTTGCAATGCGGCTACATTCCAGCAAAATGCTTTCCAGAGCCAGTTGTGGATTCAGGTTGTTTATGCTCATACGCTGTATGTCATGGAGCTTGTCGAGCAACTGATACGCAAGCTTCAAGTCTAACTGTTCAGACAAGGTTTGCAAGGGGGGAAAAGCATCTTCTGATTGGCAGGTCATCTTCTGGCGAATCATTGCCATCATCCAGGAGTCCAGATAGCGCAGCAATGACGATAATTCATATCCCTTGAGCCAGGCTTCACTGACCGGTACGACTGAGGCCTGCCTGGCAGTAATTGCCACAAAGTCCTCCAGCAATCGGCTGTGGCGCTCCAACTCACCATTCTCTACCAATGCAGGAACACGCAAGGGTGCTCCATTGGCAAGGCGCAGCAATTGTACTGCCTGCCCTGGCAACACCTGGACATTACTTTCAACCCAGACGACGGCATCTTGCTCGACTGGCAGGGAAAACCTCAGGCATTGGCAACGGCTGCGGAGGGTAATGGGGAGCCTGTCGGCTTTGGCACTAAGCAAGATGATAAGCGTGCCTTGGATTGGTTCTTCCAGGGTTTTCAGCAAGGCATTGGCTGCCGCTCTGCCCATAGCATCAGCGGGATCAATAATAAACACCCGGTGCGCCCCCTCCCCCACAGAAAGGGCATTTCCGGCAACCAGCTCCCGAACAGCACCAATGCCAATTTGTGTTTTCCCTTCTTCAGGGACAAGCATGCGTAAATCAGGGTGATTCCCCGCAGCAAGCAGAAGGCATTGGCGGCATTTTCCACAGGCCAAGCCAGTTGTTTGCGGCTGCTCACACAACAGGCTTGCCGCCAGCTGGCGGGCAAATCCGGCCTTGCCCACTCCCTGCGTCCCGGAAAGCAGCAAGGCATGCGGCAACCGCCCTTGGTGGAGGGTTTGCTGCAGGTAATCCCAGGTATCCAAATGCCAAGGGAGCAGATCGGTTGTCATGTCTTATCCTGCAGGAAGTTATTCACTGCGATTGTAACCTGCACCAGCACTTCGTCCAGATCACGGGATGCATCAATAACCTTGATTCGATCCGGCTCGTTTCCGGCAAGTTCAAGATAGGATTGCCTGACCCTCCTGAAAAACTCCACGGCCTCACTTTCAAAACGATCGGGAGCCGAGCGTTTGCCCGCTCTTTCCAGCCCCTGTTCCACTGACAGATCCAGCAGCAGGGTAAGATCAGGACGGACACCCTTTTGCACCCATTCTTCCAGCGCCAGGATACGGGAGAATGCAATTCCCCTCCCCCCGCCCTGGTAGGCATATGTGGCATCGGTAAAGCGGTCACAGAGCACCCATTGTCCCTGGCCAAGCGCAGGCAAAATCTTTTGCTGCAAATGTTCTGCGCGGGAGGCAAACATCAGCAGCAATTCAGCATCATCGCTCATACCGGTGTGCTTATGCCCAAGCAGCAGTTGGCGCAGCTCTTCACCCAACTGCGTACCACCAGGCTCACGGGTTTCCAGACAGCTTTTTCCCGCCTGCTGGATCAACAGCCGCAGTTGTGCCATGCAGGTGGTTTTTCCGGCTCCTTCGATGCCTTCCAGGGTTATAAATGATCCTTGATCCACTATTTTTTCAACTGGTATTTGCGTACAGCTGTATTGTGTTGCTTCAGGGTAGCAGAAAACTGGTGGCTGCCATCACCCTTGGCGACAAAGTACAGTGCCTTTTCATCTACAGGATTGACTACTGCAAAGATCGACTCGCGGCCAGGCATACAAATGGGCGTTGGTGGCAATCCTGGAATGACATAGGTGTTGTAGGGCGTAGATTCTCGCAGATCCTTGCGGCGTATATTCCCTTTGTATCGGTCACCCATGCCATAGATCACGGTAGGATCTGTCTGCAGCTTCATGCCCTTCTTCAGGCGCCGCAGAAATACCCCGGCAATACGATCCCGTTCCCCTGCTTTGCCGGTTTCCTTTTCCACGATAGAGGCGAGAATCAGCAATTCATAAGGGCTTTTCAGCGGGAAGTTTTCTGGCCGCCGGGCCCAGGCCTGGGCCAGTATTTCCTCCATGCGCGCATGGGCCCGTTTCAGCAACTCGAAATCAGAGAAGCCTCTGGGATACAGATAGGTATCCGGAAAAAAACGGCCTTCCGGGTGCTCTTCCTCATACCCCAGACGCTGCATGATCTCTTCGCTGCTCAATCCTTTCAGGCTGTGGCTCAACTCCGGATGCTCGTGAACAGCCTGCATCATTTGCGCAAAAGTCCATCCTTCCACCAAGGTAACTGAATGGCTGATGGTTTTGCCCGCCACCAGAAAATCCAGCAGCGCGACGGGGGTAAGACCCGCAGGCAGCTGATATTCTCCGCTCTTGATTTGCGTGGCTTCCGGGTTGAGATGCCCATACAGGCGCAACAGGCGGGCATCCTCCAGAATTTTTTGCTGTTCCAGCTGATACGCAAGCTTGCCCAGGGACATGCCCTGGGGCACATTCAGCACCATGCCTTGCTCTGGCAGTGTCAAAGGTGTTTCCAGGAACTCCCTGTAGTGGCTCCATACCAGAATACCTGCCAGCCCCGCAAGAAGGATTGCCGCAATGGCCAGTTTAAGGAATAGTTTTACCATGGATCTGAGCATCAACTGAAGACGCTTGTCGCTGCCTCTGCAAGAACAGGGTGAAAAGATGTTTTGGGTTTCCAGTCATATCCGGAAATTTCGGAGACAAAGCGGATGCCACCAAGCGCATTGGTGAGATACAGGGCATCGGATTGAAGCACATCATCCAGGGTAAAATCTCCGCTGATGATTTCAGTATCTTGGTTTTTTGCCACATCCAGGACAAGCTTTCTGATCACGCCTTCAACACCACATCGATTCAGCAGCGGGGTAAAAACCTGCTGCCCGTTCTGCAGAAACAGGTTGCTCATGATGCCTTCTATGACATGCCCCTGCATATCCAGCATCAGGGCATCGTGAACATTTTCCTCGCACTCCGCCCGGGCAAGCACCTGTTCCAGGCGATTAAGATGCTTGATGCCAGCAAGATCAGGGTTATGCCCCAAACGCCGGTTAGAGACAGATATTCTTACCGGATCGAAACAAGGGCCATCCCAGGAAAACAGGGAGAAAACCCGCGCCGGAGAAACGCCGGCAGCAGGCTTGTAGCCCCTTTCGCTGGCGCCACGGGTAATAACGATCTTCAGCGCCGCCTGTCGTTCATCCATCACCAGTTGCATTGCTTCTTGATGCAGCAGCGGGAGATCCGGAGCGGGAATCCCCAGGCGGTTACAACCCGCCTGCAGGCGCCGCATATGACGCTCCCACAGGCAGACTTTGTTATCGACAACGGCCAGCGTTTCGAACAGCCCGTCACCAAACTGCAGACCCCGGTCAAGAATGGATACCTGATCCCGGGGAATGCCGTTAACAAGTGATCGAATCAATCTTTAAAGAGGCGAAAAGCCAGCGTTCCGTTGGTGCCTCCGAAACCGAAAGAATTGGACAGCGCCACTTCCATGGGCATTTCTCTGGCGGCATGCGGAACATAGTCGAGGTCACATTCCGGATCCGGATTGTCCAGGTTGATGGTCGGCGGCGCCACCTGATCACGCAGTGCAAGAATGGTAAATACCGCCTCTGCGCCACCCGCAGCGCCCAACATGTGGCCAGTCATGGATTTGCTGGAGCTGACGCGCAGTTTGTAGGCATGATCGCCAAAGGCGCGTTTCATGGCCATGGTTTCCGCCACATCACCCGCTGGTGTGGAAGTACCATGAGCGTTGATGTAGTCAACTTCTTGCGGATTGATGTTTCCGTCTTCCATCGCCAGGCGCATGCATTCAGCAGCACCCTCGCCCCCAGGCGATGGAGAAGTCATGTGGAAGGCATCCGAGTTCATTCCTGCGCCAACCAGCTCGCAATAGATATTGGCTCCCCGGGCGCGGGCATGCTCCAGCTCCTCGATCACTATGACACCAGCACCATCACTGAGCACGAAGCCGTCCCGATCCTTGTCCCAGGGGCGGCTCGCGCCTTGGGGATCATCGTTACGGGTAGAGAGTGCTCTGGCAGCGGCAAAACCACCAAGCCCCGTGGGAGAGGTCGCCATCTCAGCGCCGCCAGCGACAATAACATCGCTGGTGCCGTACTGTATCATGCGCATACCATCGGCTATACAGTGAGCTCCGGTACTGCAGGCGGAAACAATAGAGATGTTAGGCCCCTTGAAACCATTGATGATGGAGATATGGCCCGCCACCATATTCACAATGTTGGCCGGCACAAAGAAAGGGGAAATTTTTCTCGGGCCACCTTTGAGATAGGCTGCATAGCCCTGCTCAATACCGGTGATGCCACCGATACCAGAGCCAACAACCACCCCGATACGTCTGGCATTTTCTTCCGTTGCTTCTATGCCTGCATCCTTGATGGCCTGATCCGCTGCGGCAATGCCATAGTGGATGAACTTATCCATCTTGCGGGCTTCCTTTTTCGGGATGTATTGCTCGATATCAAAACCGTAAATCGGCCCGCCAAAACGAACGCTGAACGGCTCTATATCCAGGTGTGTAATAGGCTTGATACCACTGTTGCCCGCCAGGATATTTTTCCAGCTGCTTGCTACATCAAGGCCTACGGGCGAAACCATGCCCAGCCCCGTGACTACTATCCTTTTATTGGACATCAAGGAAACCTCTATTGGTACAGTAACTAGAAAGCCGCAGTTCTCCGATCAGCCGCCACCCCATGCTAGGGAGGCGCTGATCCGGGAAAACGCTGCGGCCTGGTTAAGCCTGGCGATCATCCGTTAGCGTTGATGTAATTAACAGCCTGTTGCAAAGTAGTAATGTTTTCTGCTTCTTCATCAGGAATCTCACACTCGAACTCTTCTTCCAGAGCCATTACCAGCTCCACTGCGTCAAGGGAGTCGGCGCCCAGGTCATCGATAAAGGAAGCTTCAGGGGTAACTTCGTCTTCACTTACGCCCAGCTGTTCAGCGACAATCTTTTTGACACGTTCTTCAATGCTGCTCATTTTCGTATTGTTCCTCCGGTAGAGCGCGATCCAGGCGCCGCGCATTAACGTCGTATTGTATGCGGAATCAGCTTACTAGCCAAATCCCCTGTTTCTCTGCATTCTGCAGAATACATCAAGCAATAAATAACAGCTTATTCAGCGTTATATACAGTTTTTCTATAATTCACATTAGGTCATATACATGCCGCCATTGACATGCAGCGTGGTGCCGGTGACATAGGCGGCATCCTCTGAAACCAGAAAAGCCACCGCTGCGGCTATCTCTTCCGGGGAACCCAGGCGCCCCAGCGGGATGGCGGCCAACAGGGACCTGCGCTGCGCTTCCGGCAATTCCCTGGTCATATCCGTGTCGATAAAGCCTGGCGCCACGGCATTCACGGTAATGCCCCGAGAGCCGATTTCCTGGGCCAGTGATCTGGTGAAACCCAGCATGCCCGCCTTGGCGGCTGAATAATTGGTTTGTCCGGCATTTCCACTGCTGCCAACCACAGATGAAATGTTGACGATGCGCCCGCTTCTGGCTTTCATCATGCCCCGGACACAGGCCTTGCAGACACGGTACAAGGAGCCAAGATTGGTGTTGATCACAGCATCCCACTCCTCCGGAGTCATGCGCATCAGCAGGTTGTCGCGGGTGATGCCTGCATTGTTCACCAAAATGGTGATGGGGGCATATTTTTCCGCGACGCTGGCCACGACGGCATTTACTGAATTGTCATCTGATACATCCAGCTTCATCCCTTCGCCGTTGATGCCGGCTTCATGGAAATAGGCGCCGATGGCTTCTGCACCGCCATCAGTGGTGGCGGTGCCAACGACCGTGATTCCCTGTCCGCCAAGGCGGGTAGCGATGGCCCGGCCTATTCCCCGGCTGGCGCCGGTAACCAGTGCAACAGTATTTTCAGGCATTGCAGCTCTCCAGTGCTTTTTCCAGTGATGCCGGATCAAACACCGGCAGGAACGTCATGGTCTTGTCGATGCGCCTTCCCAATCCGCTCAGCACCTGACCGGAGCCTGGCTCAAGCAGCTGCTCCATACCCTTGTTTTTCATGGCCTGCACCGTTTCTACCCAGCGTACAGGCCGGTACAGTTGTTGCACCAGCTTCTCACGAATGGCGGCAACGCTGTCGCCAATGGCCACATCAACATTATGCACAACAGGTATTTTCGGTAGCTGCATCTCCACTGTTTCCAGCATGGCGGACAGTTGCTCAGCAGCAGGACGCATCAGGGCGCTGTGGGAGGGAACACTTACCGGCAACAGCAGGGCGCGCCTTGCTCCGGCCTTCTTCGCCAGCTCCATGGCCCTTTCAATTGCTGCTTTGTCACCAGCGATCACTACCTGTCCGGGGGAATTGAAGTTTACCGCCTCTGCAATTTCGCCACCGGCTGCCTGGGTACAGACTGTCTTTACCGCATCATCATCCAGGCCGAGAATAGCCGCCATTGCTCCCCGATCCGCAGGAACGGCTTGCTGCATAAACCTTCCACGTGCTGCAACCAAGCGTATAGCATCTGTAAAGTCCAGGCTGCCAGCAGCGGTGAGTGCGGTATATTCTCCCAAGCTGTGCCCTGCCATCAGTTCTCCCGCCGGGCCGCCCTGGGACAGCCACACCCGGTATGCCGCTATTCCTGCTGCAAGCATGGCGGGCTGGGTATTTTCTGTTTGATTGAGCATTTCCGCCGGCCCTTCACTTGCCAGCGCCCACAAATCCATCTGCAGCACTTCCGAGGCTTCATCATAGGTCTGTTTTACAAGAGGAAACTGATCAGAAAGCGCTCCGAGCATACCAATGCTCTGGGAACCCTGCCCGGGAAAAATGACACCAACGTGTGTGGTCATAATGCAGGAACCATTAGTAATTAAGTAGAACAGAACCCCAGGTGAATCCTCCGCCAAACGCTTCCAGCAGCAAGGTTTCACCGCGTTTGATACGCCCGTCTTTTACAGCGGCATCCAGCGCCAGGGGAACAGATGCTGCAGAGGTGTTGCCGTGCTCGCCGATGGTTACCACTACATTGTCCATATCCATGGAAAGCTTGCGGGCCGTGGCTTTGATGATGCGGATATTTGCCTGGTGGGGAACCAGCCAGTCGATGTCTGACTTCTTCATGTCGTTGGCTGCCAGCGTTTCATCAACAATGCGCCCCAGGGTGTTAACCGCCATCTTGAAAACCTCATTGCCTTTCATCTGCATGAAATGCGGATCAGCACCATCGGTCTCCATATCGAAACCCCTGGATATGCCTCCTGGAACATGAAGCAATTCTGCATAGGCGCCATCTGCATGCAAATGCGTAGAGAGGATGCCTGGCTTGTCTGCGGCTTCAAGAACTACAGCACCGGCGCCATCGCCAAACAGGATACAGGTGCCACGGTCACTCCAGTCCAGAATGCGGGAGAGGGTTTCCGCGCCGACAACCAGCGCTGTCTGGGCAGCGCCAGTCTTGATAAATTTGTCCGCCACGCCCATCGCATAAACAAACCCGGTACAGACCGCCTGAATATCGAAAGCTGCGCAACCATGATTCCCAAGGCGTCGTTGCAGCAGGCAAGCGGTACTGGGGAAAATCTTGTCCGGTGTGGTTGTCGCAACCACGATAAGGTCGATTTCCTGTGCTGTTTTTCCCGCCGCTTTCAGTGCTCTTGCCGCTGCCTGCTCTGCCAGATCACAGGTAGTCTGACCCGCCTCGGCAATATGGCGTTTTTTGATGCCGGTACGTTCCTGAATCCATTGGTCAGAGGTTTCCACCATTTTTTCCAGATCGTGATTACTCAGCACTTTCTCAGGGAGATAGCTACCCGTGCCGGCGATTCTGGAATATACGCTCATGCCGAGACCCTCTGATCCACCAGATGTTTGCTTACGCCCTCTTCAATGCGGGCAGCAATATCTGCGTGCACGGCTTTTGCGGCAATATCGATGGCATGAGCGTAGCCCATGGCATCGGTTCCCCCATGGCTCTTGACGACCACGCCCCGCAATCCGAGGAGGCTTGCTCCGTTGTAGCGGCGCGGGTCAATACGGCGGCTCAGGCCTTTCAACACTGGCAAGGCGATCAGGGCGGACAACTTGGTGAAAATGCTGCGGCTAAATCCCTCCTTGAGATTGCTGCGGATCATCTTCGCCACGCCCTCGCTGGTTTTCAACGCAACATTGCCGATAAAACCATCAGTAACCACAATATCCAGTTCTTCATTCAGATAGATATCGTCCCCTTCCACATAGCCGATGTAGTTCAGTGATGTATGACGCAGCAGCTCGTGAGCGGCCTTGACCTGTTCATTGCCCTTGATTTCCTCCTGGCCAATGTTGAGCAAACCAACCTTTGGTGCAGGAATATCATCAATGACAGTAACCAGTTCAGAACCCATGACTGCGAACTGGAACAAATGCTGTGCACTGCAATCGACGTTGGCGCCAAGATCCAGCATCCAGGTACGGCCATTGATTGCAGGCAACGCGGTAATAATGGCTGGACGGTCTACGTTAGGGAGCATCTTCAGTACGAATCGCGCCGTGGCCATGAGCGCACCGGTATTCCCGGCACTCACGCAAGCGTCTGCGGTGCCAGCCTTCACCAAGTCAAGAGCGACGCGCATGGAGGAGTCTTTTTTCTTGCGTAGCGCCCGGGAAGGAAGTTCATTCATGCCCACTTCCTGAGAGGCTCCGTGAATAGTCACGCCTGTAGGCAGCTTCCCGCCAGGCAGATGCTCGCAGATACTTTCTTCCTTGCCAACGAGAATCAGTTCATGGCCTGGATGATCCTTCAGATAGTTCAGGGCAGCCGGGACGACCACGGAAGCACCGTGATCGCCGCCCATGGCATCCAGAGCGATCGTGATTTTCTCAGTCACAAAAGAAACTCCGGAAATGATTCACACCGGAGTCTACTTCAACACGGTTGCCGAATCTGTTGGACACAAGGTACGGGTTCACGAACTGGGTTCGAGTTTTTTCAGTCGTTAATTACCTTGCGGCCACGATAGAAGCCGTCCGGGCTTACATGATGGCGCAGGTGCGTCTCACCGGAAGTGGGATCGATAGACAATGTTTCGGACTTGAGGCTGTCATGGGAACGACGCATGCCTCGTCTGGATGGGGTTTTACGGCTTTTCTGTACGGCCATGGGGCTATCTCCTGCAATTTCTCAATTGTCATTCTCGCCAGCTTGCAAATCGGCAAGAATGGCGAAAGGGTTATCTTCTTTCCGTTCGGTTGCAGACAGACGGTGCGCCTGGGCATCTGTCTGCCGGTTGCAATCTCGCTCTTCGTGTCGTGGTGACGAAGGAATCCCGAGCAGCAATTCATCTTCAATCAATTCGACAATATCCAGGTATTCACCTTCCCTGGCCAGCAATGGCTCAAGCTCTTTTGGCAATTGCCCGGCTTCCATTGCATCTCGAACCAACGCCAGGCAAACCTCACTCTCCACCTTTTGCACCATAGAATCCAGGCAGCGCTGGCACTCCAGCACCAATTCCGCGCCAACACCTAACCTGATGATCAGCCTGCGCCGCCTGTCCCTGCCAAAATTCAAAACAAACGCCGCTTCTCCATCGGCAGTAGCCAGAAGCGGCGCCAGGCGCGGCAGCGAGTCCAGTTTTATGCGGCCTTCAAGCGTCTCTCCTTGCTCGGCCAAACGCCACGGGTCTACGCGATCAGGAATTCGCTGCAACATAGGCGGCGTATGATATTGAAATTCGCCACCCAGGTCAAAAGGTTTTCCTTGTCTGCCGGTAACTTATGCAGCCTGCTCAGAAAGATCATCCTGGATGCCGGCAGGTTTTTCCTTGTGGCAACCATGACCCCCCCCCTGGCCACGGCTAACCAGATCAGCAAGGCTTATTTCTTCAATAAATTCATATATTTGTCGGCTAAGATCATCCCAGAGATTGTGGGTCATGCAACGCTGTCCACCACGACAGTCCTCTCTGCCCTGGCAGCGGGTAAACTCTACCCACTCATCGACGGCGCATATGATATTGGCGATAGATATCTCATCAGCTTCCCTTCCAAGGAAGTAGCCGCCACCAGGGCCGCGCACACCACGAACCAGGTTTTTGGCGCGCAATGCGGCAAACAGCTGCTCCAGGTAGGAAAGAGAAATACCTTGGTTCTCAGAAATATCAGAAAGGGTTACCGGGCCATCCTGGCCATTCAAAGCCAAGTCCAGCATGGCAGTTACTGCATAGCGGCCTTTTGTAGAAAGTCTCATGTTCTCAACTCCTGTGTATTTTGTGAGTGATTATATACTTAGTAAAACACTAGGGATTTGAGAATAGCATTAACCATGCATTTTAGTCAAGAATTCCTCACTGGTGGTAAATTGATGCTTCTGGGCACCGCAAAAAGACAACCATTTGGAAAGAAATACATTAATTTTCCATTTGTTGAAAAGGCTGGGATATTGATAATTGGCCTCAATAGGCAGGGCTTTCTGACGCAAACTGGCAACCTCGATTTGCCTTGCGTCATGATAGACACGCAACAGGGCATCAGGGTCTGCAATTTGCCCCTCTTCACGGGCAAAATAGTAGGTCAAATGCACAACCGTGGTATAGGGTGTCTGTTCCAGAATTTCCAGAAAAAGATCCATGTGCCCCGGACGGCAGGATGCGTGCAACCCCTGCATATACCGCAATTGCGGAGCCAGCGTCAGCAGTAAATGGTAGTTTTCCTCACAGAGGTCAAGCAGCTTTCCCACCGTTGGCAGGCAGTCGAGCAACTGGTCAGTACGGGAAATCCAGGGGTATTGCATAGGAATTCACTTGATCAAAAGCGCAAGGCCGATTGCCCTGAGTGGCGGGAATGTCGGGAGCACAACGACTCCCGGTCTTTGCGTTCAAGGAAACCTGAACCTGAACCTGAACCCATGGATTCAGGCTGAAATCAGGCGTCAGCAGTGCCCGCTTCCGATTCGGCTATCTGTTTGCGCACGTCATCCATATCCAGCGCTGCCGCCTGTTCGACCAGTTGGCGGAACGAGCCTTCTGGCAAGGCACCGGCTTCACTATAGATAATGACCTGGTCACGAAAAATCATCAGGGTGGGAATCGAGCGAATCTGGAAATGTGCCGCTATTTCCTGTTCATCTTCGGTATTGATCTTGGCAAACACCACATCAGGAAAATCTTCAGAAACCTTTTCATAGGTGGGGGCAAAACTTTTGCAAGGGCCGCACCAAGGCGCCCAAAAGTCGAGAATCACAAACGCGCTATTGTTGATCGTATCTTCAAAATTATCTTTATTCAGTTCTATAACAGCCACCAAAGACCTCCTGCTTATGCGGTAAATTTTTTCAGTATAACCCAAGATCTGCTGCGATTGATTGCGGATATCCAGCGCAAGATGCTGAGTTGGATAGCGTAGTAAAAAATCGCAGTCACACCCGCAGGTCTGGTGAGCTTTTTTACATGCCATACAGAACAGATCAAGCGCTTGCGCTATGCACTGCCATCAACCGCGAATACCGGGTATAACAAAAACCGGGGATTACCCCGGCTTCTGCTCATTGCTTTAAACCTGAATCCGTGGGTTCAGGTTAACTACATATCAGCTATCCAGCCCGGCAAAAATACCGTCACGGATTTCATCGACGCCGCCAACACCGTTGACTTTTACATATTTGAGTTTTCCGGCATCTGCTTCCTTCGAATAAAACTCGATCAGCGGTTCAGTCTGGTCATGATAGACCCGCAGACGCTCTTTTACTGTATCCTCCCGGTCATCATCCCGCTGGATCAGATCCTCACCGGTAACGTCGTCTTTTCCCTCGACTTTCGGTGGGTTGAATACCACATGGTAGGTTCGCCCGGAAGGTAGATGCACGCGCCGTCCGGACATACGCTTGATGATTTCTTCGTCCGGCACATCGATCTCCACCACGGCATCAATTTCGATACCGGCTTCCTTCATGGCTTCCGCCTGGGGAATCGTGCGTGGGAAACCATCAAAAAGGTAGCCGTTCTTGCAATCATCTTCCTTGATGCGCTCCTTGACCATGCCCATGATAATGTCATCAGAGACCAGCCCACCTTCATCCATGATTTTCTTTGCCGCCTTGCCCAGCTCCGTACCGGCCTTCACATGTGCACGCAGCATGTCTCCCGTGGAGATCTGGGGAATATTGTATTTTTCCTTGATGAAATTTGCCTGTGTACCCTTACCGGCACCCGGTCCACCCAAAAGTATGATTTTCACTATGTTACAGCCCCCAAAAA